>NZ_CAWMPM010000021.1:0-172107 GCF_963869435.1 Nocardia violaceofusca NBRC 14427 | reverse complement strand
GAGGATGAACGGAACCAAAATAAATATTTGGCACTGACATTCATCGACACACTATTGAGTTCTCAAAGAACAGGCGCACAAACAGTCTGGCCGGTTAACCGACCTTCTTGAGAGGCAACTTTTCCAGCCTAACCACCGAAGCTCGCGAAGTCAACTCACGATCTCTGGGTCCTACTGGCCGTCAGGCGCTCCTCGTCCGACCTCGTTGTCCCGGGCCTCTCGGCTCCGGGTCGGTGTCCGTGTCGCTCTGACCTGGAATAAGTTACGTGGCGGAGAACGGAACGTCAAATCGCCACGTCGGCTCGCATTTGCGCAGGTCACCGAGCCTCGAACCGGCGGGTGCCCGACCTGAATCACACGGATGTGACTCAGGTCATGGCCAGATCAGCTTCCGGCTCGGCGCGCGCCGGCGAAGTTCTTCTTGCCGCGCCGCAGCACCAGCCAGCGTCCGTGCAGGTAGTCGGTATCGGCGGGCACCCATTCCGGATCGGAGATGCGGGCGTTGTTCACCGAGGCGCCACCGTCGGCGACCGCCCGGCGAGCCGCACCGCGACTGTCGGACAGTCCGGAGGCGACCAGCAGATCCACGATCGTCGATTCGGGACCGGCCTCCGCCACGGTGCCCTCACCGGCGGCTTCGGCCAGCGCGGAACCCAGCGTCGCTTCGTCCAGGTCGTGCAGATCGCCGCGGCCGAACAGCGCCTGGCTGGCCAGCTGCACCGCGCGGGTGTGCGCCTCGCCGTGCACGAGCGTGGTCATCTCGGCGGCGAGGCGGCGCTGCGCCTCCCGGGCGTGCGGACGCTCGGCGGTCGCGGTCTCGAGTTCGGCCAGTTCTTCGCGGTCGAGGAAGGTGAACCAGCGCAGGTAGCGGATCACGTCGGCGTCGCCGGTGTTCACGAAGTACTGGTACCAGGCGTACGGGCTGGTCATCTCGGGGTCGAGCCAGAGGCTGCCGCCGCCGGTCGACTTGCCGAATTTCTTACCGTCGGCGGAGGTGACCAGCGGGGTGGTGAGGGCGTGGACCTGTTCGCCGTCGAGGCGGCGGTTGAGTTCGACGCCGGCGATGATGTTGCCCCACTGATCGGAGCCGCCGACCTGCAGCCGGCAGCCGTGGGCGCGGCGCAACTGCACGAAGTCGTTGGCCTGCAACAGCATGTAGCTGAATTCGGTGTAGGAGATGCCGTCGCTGTCGAGGCGGCGCTTGACGGTCTCGCGCGCCAGCATCACGTTCACCGAGAAGTGCTTGCCGATATCGCGGAGGAAGTCGACGGCGCTGAGATTGCCCGTCCAGTCCATATTGTTGGCGATGATCGCGCCGGTCGGCGATTCGTCGAAGTCGACGAAGCGTTGCAGCTGGCCACGGATCCGGTCGGCCCACTCGGCGACGGTGTCGGTCGAGTTCATCACCCGCTCCCCCACGTCGCGAGGGTCACCGATCAGGCCGGTGGCGCCGCCGGCCAGGACGATGGGGCGATGTCCGGCCTGCTGGAACCGCTTGAGCGTGAGCAGGGGAACGAGGTGACCCGCGTGCAGACTCGCCGCCGTGGGGTCGAAACCCGCATACAGCGTGATCGGGCCCTTCGCCGTATCGGCCCGCAGGGCGTCCAGATCCGTGGACTGTGCGATCAGCCCACGCCAGGTCAGTTCGTCGATGATGTCGGCGCTCACGCCCTCCCATCTTTCCGCACCGGGCGCGATCGGCTGCGCTGGGTCGGCTATGTCCGGATGAGCGTGCTGTTCGCCGGCGGGCGAGCGGCGACCCCGCCGGCGCACGGCGATCCTCGACAGGAACGCCCCGCGAGCCCGTCGTGGACGCGCGCGTATGTGTGCGAGCGTCCGGACCATGGCCGGTCGGCTCCGCTCCGGATGTACTTGACGCATGACCGAAAACACCATCATCCAGAGCGAAACCAACAGCGCCGCAACAGTTTCTGAAACCACTGAATCCGATCACCGGGCCACGGCAACTACCGCCTCTCGCGGCGTCGACCGTACCGATGCGGGCCCTGTCGTCGTCTTGGGTGGCACCGGGAAGACCGGCCGGCGGGTCGTGGCGCGCCTGGCCGAGCGCGGGATCGAGGTACGGCCGGCCTCCCGCTCGACGGCGCTCCCCTTCGACTGGGCCGACCGGACGACTTGGGACGCGGCCCTGCGCGGCGCCCGATCCGTCTACCTCGCGTACCAGCCGGATCTCGCCGCGCCGGGCGCCGACGAGGCGGTCAGCGCACTGACCGAGGCGGCGCGGCGGGCCGGGGTGCGGCGGCTGGTTCTGTTGTCCGGCCGGGGCGAGCCCGAAGCGCAACGCTGTGAGGAGATCGCTCTGCACGGCGGCCTGGCCACGACCGTCGTGCGGTGCAGCTGGTTCGCCCAGAATTTCAGCGAGGATTTTCTGGCCGAGGAGATCGCGGCGGGACAGGTGACACTGCCGGCCGACGCGGTCGCCGAGCCGTTCGTGGACGCCGAGGACATCGCCGATGTCGCCGTCGCCGCACTCACCGAGGACGGGCATGCCGGTGAGATATACGAGCTGACCGGGCCGCGGGCGCTGACCTTCGCCGAGGCCGTGGCCACGATCGCCGCCGCCACCGGTCGCGAGATCAGGTATCAGCCGGTGGGCCTGGACGAGTACGCCGCCGCGATGTCGGAGATGGGCTTGCCGCGCGAGGTCGTCGACTCGCTGACCTATCTGTTCGGCACCGTTCTCGACGGTCGCAATACGGCCGTCATCGACGGGGTCGAGCGCGCGCTGGGGCGGGCGCCGCGATCGTTCGCCGACTATGCCCGGCGGACGGCGGCCGAGGGCGGTTGGCCGGTAGCGGGCGGCGAACCGTCCGATGCGCCGCGCGGGTGATCGGCCGTGCCGGTGATCGTGCGCGACTTCCCGGGGTGCCGCCGCCCCACCGGTGCTGGGAACCCGGTTGCCGCGCTCGCCGCCATGCGCGATCGTCGTGGGATGGATGCCCTCGCCGACCTGCTCGACGGCCCGCGCGCTCGCGGCGCGTTCGTGATGCGCTCGCTGCTCGACCCGCCGTGGTCGCTGCGGATCCAGGACCGGGCGCCGCTCACGGTGGTGGTGGTGACCCGCGGATATGCCTATCTCGTGCCCGACGGCGACGATCCGATCCGGCTCGACGAGGGCGCGGTCGCGATTCTGCGCGGTCCCGACCCGTACACGGTGGCCGACGAGCCCTCGACCCCGCCGCAGGCGATCGTGCACCCCGGGCAGACCACGACTACTCCGGACGGTGAATTGCTTTGTGAGACATGGGATCTCGGGGTGCGCAGCTGGGGGACTAATGCGGCCGGAACGACCGCGCTGCTGACCGGGACCTACGAGGTGGCCGGCACGGTGAGCGACCGTCTGTTGCGCGCCCTGCCGCCGCGCGCCGTACTCGACGGTCACGAGGTGGACGAACGTCTGCTCGGACTGTTGGTCGACGAGTCCGGCCGCGATGTTCCCGGGCAGGCGTCGGTTCTCGACCGGCTGCTGGATCTGCTGACCATCGCGGCACTGCGCACCTGGTTCGCGCGAGCCGAGGCGCCGCAGTGGTACAGCGCCTACGCCGATCCCGTGGTGGGACAGGCGTTGCGGCTGCTCGAGCACAACCCCGCCCACGATTGGACGGTCGCCGAACTGGCGGCGACCGTCGGTGCGTCCCGGGCGGCGCTGGCCCGGCGATTCACCGAACTCGTGGGGGACCCGCCGATCGCCTACCTCACCGAATGGCGGCTGGCGCGGGCGGCGGACCTGCTGCGCGGCACCGATGCGACCATCGAATCGATCGCGCGGCAGGTTGGTTACGGGACGGCGTTCAGTCTGAGTGCCGCGTTCAAACGGCGTTACGGGGTGAGCCCGGGTATGCATCGGCGCACCGACCCCGTGGCGGCAGCACCGGAACGCGACGCCGGTGCGGGCGGCTGACCTAAGCTATGGCCGAAAGTTGTTGCGCAGCAATATCGGAGCGCCGCTCGGGGACCACAGCTGTGGTCGATTCCCGGGGCGCCTCGCGATGATGCTGCCCGCGTCGGCGGTCGCCGGCAGGCCGGTGAAGGCAAACCGCCGCACTACGATCCGCTGCCACTGGCCGAACCGGTCGCCCGCAACGCTGGCCGAAGTCGCTGCGACGCAGACCGCCCTCGTCGGCGAGGGCGCCGACGAGCCGGGGCGATGAGACCACCCGGGGGCGCACCGGCACAGATCCACGGGCGCGGCATTTCGACCCACATGTCGACGGGCCCGCTCCGGTTCTTCCCGGCGCGGGCCCATCGGCGGTCGCGACTTCAGTGTGCGGGGCGGCGTTCGTAGGCGATCCAGGCGAAGACGGCCACCAGGACCAGCGGGAAGATCGCGCCCGCCGGGGCGTCCATGACGAAGGCTTGGGTGGCGGCGGCGCAGACCATGGTGATCGACAGTCCGGCGGCGGCGAGCCAGGACAGGCGCGGCACCAGCAGCCCGATTCCGCCCGAAATCTCCACCAGGCCGGTGAAATAGCGGAACCAGTCGCCCCAGCCGATGTCGTGGAAGATGCGGACGGCATCGGATTGGCCGACCATCTTCGGCAGTCCCGAGGCGATGACGAAGAACAGGCCCAGCACGATCTGCAGGGTCCACAGCACGCGGTTGCGGATCGTGCCGGGACGGGGGGTGGTGACGGACGGGGCGGAGGCGGTGATGGCGGTCATGATTCGGTGTCCTTCCGGATGCTCGATGTCTGTTCGAGCGCGCTCACCACAGAAGACGGGGCACCCCGGATGAATTCATCGGTCAGGAGAACGCGGATTTCAAGGCGCTCAGATGCACCCGGCTCGCCGTGGCCGCCGTGTCGGCCGACCGATCGCGGATCGCGTCGAACAACACCTCGTGGGCGTGATGGTCCGCGCCTGGATCGGCCATCGGCCGCATCCGCAGCATCTCGGTCATCGCGCGGTGCACGCGCGGGACGAAGGCGTCGAACAACTGCAACAGCACCTCATTGTGCGCCGCCGCGATCACGGTGCGGTGAAAGGCGGTATCGGCGTCGACAAGATGTTCCACCGACTCGTCGGATCCGGCGCGCACCGACAGCGCCTTACGCATGATCCGCAGGTCGGCAGGGGTGCGCCGCTGCGCCGCCAGAGCCGCGGCCTCGGCCTCGATGGCGATGCGGGCCTCGATGACGGCGGCGATGTCGGCCCGGCGCAACACCTCGTCCCAGTCCTCGGCCACCTCCAGCGCGGTGACGAAAACGCCTGCCCCCTGGCGGCTTTCGAGCACGCCCTGACCGGACAGTTCCCGGATCGCCTCGCGCAGCGTGGAACGTCCGACGCCCAGCTGGGCCGCGAGGGTCGTCTCGCCCGGCAGTTTGTGCCCGAGTTGCCATTCACCCGCGCGGATCCGGTCGAGCAGGAGCTGGGCGGCCTGGGCCGCGAGCGGTCGCCTCTGCACGGTCGCCATCGGCCCTCACCTCTCTACTTGTCTGAGGAGTTGTCACTCGCTATGGTAGCCGATATGGGACAGGGACTGCTTCTCCTCGGCCGCCGCGGCGGGGTCTGAACGACCGGCACCCCGCCCGCGGGTTGCTGGGCTGCGCCGGTCGACATCTCCGACGCAGAAAGCCGATACCGTGCCCGACCACACTTCCCGCTGGAATCGCCAGCGCCCCTCCGTCATGCCCTCGCATCGCTATCACGATGTGTACCACCGGGTTTCGGTGCCACTGACCGAGCGCAGCTGGCCCTCGAAACGCCTCGAATCCGCCCCGCTGTGGGTGCCGGTCGACCTGCGCGACGGCAATCAGGCCCTGGCCGAACCGATGGATCCGGAGCGCAAGCGCCGGTTCTTCGAGATGCTGGTCGCGATCGGCTACAAGGAGATCGAGGTCGGCTACCCGAGCGCCTCGCAGACCGATTTCGACTTCGTCCGCCTGATCCGCGACGCCGAGCCGGCGCCCGCCGACGTCACCCTGGTCGTATTCACCCCGGCGCGTGCCGATCTCATCGCGCGAACCCTGGAATCGGTGGAGGGGATCACCAACGACGTGGTGATCCACATGTACACCGCGACCGCGCCGCTGTGGCGCGAGGTCGTGCTGGGCCGCTCCCGGGCCGACGTGGCGGAGATGATCGTCGCGGGTGGACGCGAGATCGCGCGACTGGCCGGCGACCGGCCGAATCTGCGATTCCAGTTCTCCCCCGAGGTTTTCATGCTCACCGAACCGGATTTCGTGCTGGAGGTGTGCGATGCGATGACGGACCTGTGGGACGCCTGCCCCCAGCGCCCGGTCGTGCTGAATCTGCCGGCGACGGTAGAGGTCGCCACGCCCAATGTCTACGCCGACCAGATCGAATACATGGACCGCAATCTGAGCCGCCGCGACGGAGTGATCCTGTCGGTCCATCCGCACAACGACCGCGGCACCGGCATCGCCTGTGCGGAACTGGCGATGCTGGCCGGAGCCCAGCGCGTGGAGGGCTGCGTCTTCGGCAACGGTGAGCGCACCGGCAACGTCGACATCGCGACACTGGCCTTGAATCTGCATGCCCAAGGCGTGGATCCGATGATCGACTTCTCCGATATCGACGGGATTCGCCGGACCGTCGAGTACTGCACACGAATGCCCATTCCGGAGCGGCACCCCTACGTCGGCGATCTGGTGTACACCGCGTTCTCCGGGACGCACCAGGACGCGATCAAGAAGGGGTTCGCCGACCATCGCCGGCGGGCCGAGCTGGCGGGGGTGCCGGAATCCGAGATCGAGTGGCAGGTGCCGTATCTGCCGATCGATCCGGCGGATGTCGGACGCAGTTACGAGGCGGTGATCCGGGTGAATTCACAGTCCGGCAAGGGCGGTATCGCCTACCTGCTGCAGACCGGCTACGGAGTGGAGCTGCCGCGACGGCTGCAGATCGACTTCGCCCGGCACGTGCAGCGCCATACCGACGACACCGGCGCCGCGGTGAGTGCGCGGTGGTTGTGGGATCTGCTGCAGCAGGTCTACGGTCCGACCGGCGACGGTATCGACTGTGCCGCGGGCCGGATTCGGTGGCGGTACAACGAATCCGGCGACGTCGTGTTCACCGCGCCGGAGGACGGCACCGACGTCGAGACGACCTCGGCGGCCGCCGATGCCGCGAACGAGCTCACGAAACTGGTTGCCGTCCACGGCATCTCGATCGAGTCGCTGCCGTCGGCCCACCACCGGTTGCCCGCCGGCGCGGACGCGGAATTCGTGGTCTACGGCGAGTTCCGCATCGGCGGCGACACTCACTGGGCGCTCGGCGTCGCCGATACCGTCGCGGCGGCCGAACTGGCGGCGACGGTCGCGGCGGCGCAGCGCGCACAGGTCCCGGCCGATGTGACGAGTTGAGCGCTCAGGCCGACCGCCCCACCTCGGGGGCGCGTGGACTGCGGCGGTAAGCCGAGACCGCCGGGGAGTCGCGCAACCACAGTCGCCACGGGCGGTCGGCGGCCAGGCTCACGCCGACCCGGGGGCCCACCCCGATCGCGGCGGAGTCGGTGATCTCGGGCCCCAACTCCACCCGGATCGGCGCCGCCGGGTCGAACAGCGCGGTGCCGTAGTCGGAGAGGGTGATTCCGAGGGCACTGCCGAAGTTCCCGGGTCCGCGCGCCAGATCGGCTTCGGTGCGGGCCGCGCGACGCCGGGAGCGGACGACCTCGTGGCCCTCGATCACCTCACCGGCCCGCAGCAGCACGGCACTGGCGACTCCGTCGGGGCCGCTGGTGACGTTCACGCAGGTGTGCATGCCGTAACTGAAGTAGACGTAGAGCATGCCGGGCGGGCCGAACATGACGGCATTGCGCGGGGTGCGGCCGCGGCCGGAGTGGGCCGCCGGGTCGTGCCAGGGTCCGGCCGGGTCACCGCCGTACGCCTCGACCTCCACGATGCGCACGGCGACCGGGCCGGACCGCATCGTCGCGCCCAGCAGGCGACGGGCGGCGGCCAGCGGCTCCACGGCGAGTTCCTCGGCAGACACGGGTTCTCATTCTTACTCGAGCACCCGTGGTGACCGGCGCCACGCCCGCCGTGGACCGTCCGGCTCGATCAGAGCCAGCGCTCGACACCGCCGTGATGGGAGCAGGTGCCGCTGCGGTGGCGGCTGTAGCTGTAGGTGCCGTCGCCGCACTGCGCGGTCGCGCCGTCAGGATCCGAGCCGGGACGCGGGACGCAGGCGTGGTCGACGTTCTCGTAATCGCCTGCGGGGCAGGAGACGAAGGCCGGGGCGGCGGTCGCGGTAGTGGTGACGGCGGGGGCGAAGACGGCGGCGAAGCCGACACCGGCGGCGAGCAGCCAGCCGGTCAGGGTGGTTCGACGGGCGGGAATCCTGGCGCCGGATCGACGGGTGCGGCTCGCTGCGCTGTGCACTTGTGAAACTCCTACCATTCTGATCTACGCCGGAACTGTCCCGGCGGATGACAAAAATAGCGCATCCCGTAGCCGCACAGGACATTTCGGTCGAATCAGAGGTGTCGGATCTCCTGCGGCGGGCGCAGGCCGGCGAGTTTGTCGGGATTCACCTGGAAGCGCAGATTCTGCACGCGGCCGTCGAGAATGTCGAAGGTGAGTGCGCCGACCGGGAA
The DNA here is from genome assembly GCF_963869435.1 of Nocardia violaceofusca NBRC 14427. Taxonomy (NCBI): domain Bacteria; kingdom Bacillati; phylum Actinomycetota; class Actinomycetes; order Mycobacteriales; family Nocardiaceae; genus Nocardia; species Nocardia violaceofusca. The sequence continues at coordinate 163,529 of NZ_CAWMPM010000021.1, read as the reverse complement.
TCCGCCGATCTCGCCGACCACGCTGAGTTCGCCGTTCAGCACCGCGGCCCGCATCCGGATACCGGTCAGGACGGGTTTGGCCAGCACACCGAGCAGCCAGCGGGCGACGTGGTCGGGGCCGTGCAGCGGGCGCCGCGCCGCGGTGACCTTGCCGCCGCCGTCGTTCCAGAGGGTGACGTCGGGAGCGAGCAGTTGCATCAGCGCGTTGACGTCGCCCCCGTTGGCGGCCGCCAGGAACTGCTCGGTGATCTCCTGCCGCGCAACGGGATCGGTGTCGTAGCGGGGCCGGCGCGCCTGCACGTGATTGCGGGCGCGATGCGAGATCTGCCGGACGGTCGGCTCGGGCCGATCGAGGAAGCCGGCGATCTCGGCGGGTGAGAAGCCGAAGACGTCGCGCAGTACGAACACCGCACGCTCGACCGGGCCCAGCGTCTCCAGCACGACCAGCATGGCCGTGGACACCGTGTCGACGATCTCGACGCGCTCGGTGGCATCGGGTTCGCTGAGCAGCGGTTCGGGCAGCCACGGGCCGACGTAGGTTTCGCGCACCGCGCGGGCGCTGGTCAGCCGGTTCAACGACAGGTTCGTCACCGTCCGCACCAGATACGCCTTGGGGTGGCGGACCCGGCCCCGGTCGGCCTCGTGCCATTTCAACCAGGCGTCCTGCAGCACGTCCTCGGCGTCGGCCACACTGCCGAGCAGTTGATACGCGGTGGCGAACAGCAGCCGGCGATGCGTGTCGAACGCATCGCCGGGGTCCGCCGGCGGGTCCGCGGGCCGGGCGGTCGCCGCACCGGCGTCCTCGGCGTCACCGTCCATGCGCTCATCCTCTCCCGCTCGGTCGAGCACCCGCAATATCGCGCCTCAGGCCGCGACGCGGCCGGCCGCGCGCGTCGCGCGTCCACCGCGTGACAGCGTGACCGAGACATTCGCGCGCCGGCTCAGCCGGAACGTCGGGACGGGGCTGCCGCTGACGAATTCCTTGTACCGCACCGCGGCGCCGCCTGTCAGATATCCGCGCCGAGGGCTGTCGTCGGCGTGGGTGAATCCGATGACGGCATCCCGGCGGCCGAGGCTGACGGGCTGATGGAAGTAGCCGAATCGGAACGGCCGCACCGACTTTCCGCGCAGGCGCCGCGCGATGGTGTCGGCGGCGTAGGCCGCGGTCGGCATCCCGCTCTGGCAGGTGCCGTGCATGCGGCCCCACGGCTGGGTGATCGCGGCGGCGTCGCCGATCGCGTAGATATCGGGATGCGACACCGACCGCAACGTCGCGTCGGTGACGATGGCCCCCGCCGCGTCCGTGGTGATGCCGGCCTCGGCGGCCAGGGCGGGCACGCGGACTCCGGCGGTCCACAGCGTGAGCCCGGCGGGCACCATCACGCCGCTGTCGAGGCGCACCGCGTCCGGCAGCACCTTGGTCACGCGAGTTCCGCTGCGGCGCACGATGTTCAGGCGATCCATGGCGCGCTCGACATAGGCCCGCGGGCGCTCCCCCAGCATGGCGGCGGGTTCTCCGGTGCTGATCAGGGTGACGGTGAGGCCGGGATGGGATTCGGCGATTTCGGTGGCGGCTTCGACGCCGGTGAGACCGCCACCGCAGACCGCGACCGCTCCCCCGCTCGCCTCGAGTTCGGCGAGGCGCTGCGACATCCGATGTGCCGCGCGCGGATCGTCGAGGGTCCGGGCATGCTCGGCCGCACCCGGCACGGTGGTGGTGTCGGCTCGGCTACCGAGGGCGTAGACCAGGGTGTCGTAGCCGAGTTCGGCACCGTCGTCGCAGATCACGCGGTGCGCGGCCGGGTCGATCGCGGTGGCGGCGGCGCGACGGAAGGTCACGCCGGTGCCGGCCAGCAGTTCCGGGATGCGGTGGTCGGCGAGCTCGGTGCCGGCCGCGACCTGATGCATGCGCAGCCGCTCGGTGAACCGCTCCGACGGATTGACGAGGGTGATGCGCACCGGCTGCTTGCGGGTGCGGCGCGCGAGCCGGATGGCCGTCAGCATTCCGGTGTAACCGGCGCCGAGAACGACGATGTCGTGCGGCCGCCCGGCGTCCGGCTCACGCGGTGTCCCGTGGTTGCTGCGCTGGGTCTCGCTCATGGTCTTGTCCTTTCGCGGCGGGTCGACTGTGCGATTCGGTGATGGGACAAGTCGGCCGCCGCATTCGTGACACCACCCGATGTGATGCCAGTCACACCTCGGGGAACAGGCTGGGCAGGCGCTCGGTTGACATGTCAGGACTTTTCGAAGACGCGAATGAGGTGACCATGGCCGTGCAGGTCGAGATCTGGACCGATATCAACTGCCCGTTCTGCTATCTGGGCAAGCGGCGCTTCGAGCAGGCGCTGGCCGGCTTCGAGCACCGCGATCAGGTGCGGGTCGTGCACCGGTCCTTCGAGCTGGACCCGACGCTGCCGGCCGGGCACAGCGGTCCGGTGGTCGCCCATATCGCCGAGAAGTACGGCATCAGCGAGGCCCAGGCCGCCGCCAACGAACGCGGCATCGCCGCCCAAGCGCAGGCCGTGGGCCTGCCGTATCGCACCGAGGGACGCGACTTCGGCAACAGCTTCGATATGCATCGGCTGCTGCACTTCGCACTGGATCGGGGACGGCAGGAAGACGTGCTCGACGCGCTGTACGAGGGCAATTTCGCCGACGAGCGGCCGGTGTTCGGGGATCGGGAACGGTTGATCGAGCTGGCGGCGCGAGCGGGCCTGGATCCGGTCGAGGTGCGCGCCGCCCTCGACGATCCGCAGGCCTACGCCGACGCCGTGCGCGCCGACGAGAACACCGCCGCGCAGCTCGGCGCGCGGGGTGTGCCCTTCTTCGTCTTCGACCGCACTTACGGCGTCTCCGGCGCCCAGCCGCCCGAGGTGTTCAGCCAGGCCTTGGAGCGCGCGTGGGCCGATCACGCTCCCGCGCTGCAGGTCCTCGGCGACGGTGACGCCTGTGGTCCGGACGGTTGCGCCGTCCCCGCCGCGGACGACCGAGGCTGATCGCGGTCCTGCGACGCGGGGCGCGACCTATCCCGAAACGGGTTCCGCGTCGCGCAACCCGACCCTGGCGTGCACCCAGCGCAGCGGCCGCGGCGCCCACCAGTTCCAGCGCCCCGTCAGGCGCATCAGCGACGGAACGAGCAGGCAGCGAACCACGGTGGCGTCGACGAGCACGGTGAGCGCCAGCCCCAGCCCCAGCAACTGGATGAACGCCAGGCGGGAGAAGACGAGGGCGCCCAGGACTATCGCCATCAGCGCGGCCGCGGCGGTGACGATACGACCGGTCCGGGCCACGCCGAGCGCCACCGACCGGGTGTTGTCGCCGCATCGCAGCCACTCCTCACGGATCCGGGAGAGCAGGAAGATCTCGTAGTCCATCGACATGCCGAATGCCAGGCAGAACATCATGATCGGGACGTTGGCCACCAGATAGCCGGTCGGCGTGAAACCGAGCACGCCGGCCAGATGCCCGTCCTGGAATATCCACACCATCGCCCCGAACGCGGCGGTGAGCGACAGCACGTTCATCAGCAGCGCCTTCACCGGGAGCACCACGCTCCCGGTGAACAGGAACAGCACCGAGAACATCGCGACCACGATCCACGCCGCGGCGACGGGCAGGCGCGCACCGATCGAATCGAGCGCGTCCCGGTTCTCGGCCGCGGCGCCCCCGAACAGCGGTGGCGCCGGGGCCGCGATCGCGCGCAGCCGGTCGAGCTGCCGGGCGCCGGCCACCGAATACGGGTCCAGGTCCGTGCCGACGAGGAGCACCTCTCCGGCGGTGCCGCTCATCCCCGGCGGCGCCGACGCCATCCGGGCTCCGCCGACGTAGGTACCGGAGCCGGAGACAACCGCCGAGACGTCGGGCACCCGCGACAGTTCGGCGGCGTAGGGGCCGGGGTCGCCGTGATGGCCGGGCAGGACGACGGTGACCGAATCGGTGGGATTGCGCGCGAACTCCGAACGCAGGATGTCGCCGACCGTCCTGCTGTCGGCCACCCCGGCGCGAATCGCCCGATCATCGGGAGTGCCGAACTTGATCGCGAGAAACGGCGCGCCCAGCAGCAGCAGTAACGCGGTGACGATCACCGCGACGGGCAGTGCGCGGCGCATCACGCCGGTGACCATGCGGTACCAGACACCGTCCTCCAGCGGCACCGTCCGCCGCGGCGGCAGCCGGAGCAGACGCCGCAGCGGCGCGCGGAGGTCGAGGGCGTTCACCCGGTCGCCGAGCAGCACCAGGCACGCCGGCAGGACGAGCACCGACGCGAGCGCGGCCACCGCGACCACGACCAGTCCGCTGTAGGCGAACGAGCGCAGGAAGAACATCGGGAAAACCAGCAGCGCCGACAGCGAAAGGATCACCACCAGAGCGGAATACAGCACCGCGCGACCGGCGGTGCAGACCGCGCGGATCACCGCCTCCTCCCGGTCCGCCCCGCGGTCGAGTTCCTCCCGGTAGCGCGAGACGACGAACAGGCTGTAGTCGATGGCGAGTGCCAGACTCAACGCCGTGGTCGTATTCAGCGCGAACACCGACACATCGGTGAACTCGGTCAGCAGCCGGAGCACGGCCAGGGTGGTGACGATCGACACCAGCCCGATGACCACCGGCAGCAACGCCGCGATCAGACTCCCGAAGACCAGGATCAACACGATCGCCGATATCGGGATGGCGACGGCCTCGGCCGAGGCCAGGTCTCGCACGCTGACGGCGCTCAGGTCGCGCAGGGTCGCCGCGTAGCCGCCGAGGTGAATCGTCACCCCCGCCGGTGCCGGCAGCGCGCGGGCGATCTCGTCGGCGGCCTTCTGCTGGGCCGTGTCGTCACCGGCGATGCGGGCCACGACCAGGGCGGTCCGGCCGTCCGAACTGCGCAGTGCCGCACGCAGATCCGGCGGCGCGGTCCAATACGACTGCACCGCCGTGATGTCGGACCGTCGCTGCAACCACGCGGTCACGTCCACGCCCGCCTGCCGGGCCGGTGGGCTCTCCACGCCGCCGTCGGCGCCGACGGTCAGGACGAGATTCGGTGCCACGCCGCCGAATTCGGCGTCCACCAGTTCGCTCACCCGCGTCGACTCCGCGTCCGGCGGTGCGAAGCCACCGGCCTCGAGCCGGTCGACGACCGAACTGCCGGCCGCCGCCGCGATCAGCACCACCAGCAGCGCGACGCCGAGGATCACCTTCGGGTGGAACGCGGCGACCCGCGCGACGCGCTCGAGTACGGAGGTCTTCTTCATCGTTCCTCTCCGGTGGCCGGGCGCTACCGCACCCGCACGATCACATCGATTCCGTCGTCGAGGGGCAGGGTTGTCCGTAGATAGGTCTGCGAGCGTTCCGCTATGTAGCGGTGGAAGTCGTCGAGCAGGTCGGCATGTCTGGAGACATTGTCCGAGACGATGATCGATCCCAGCGTCAATTTCGGCTCCATCGCTCGAAATACGGGCAGATGCAGGGGCAGCCACCCGTCGAGCAGCAGCAGTCCGACGGGGCCGGACACGGTCGGCAACGTCTCGAGCGCATCGCCGACCAGCACGCGCACCCGATCGCCCACACCCGCCTCGGCGAGGTTGGCGGTGGCGACCGCGGCCTTGTGCGCACTCAGTTCGGTGCCGATCACCTGCGCGCCCGTGCGTTGTGCGGCGGCGGCCAGATACAGCGTCGACATGCCGTGCGAGGTGCCGTATTCGACGATCGTAGCGGCACCGGAGCCCACCGCCAGCTGAAACAGCAGGCGGCCCACCGAACGGGCGACCGGCAACATCGCCGCCTCACCAGTGGCGGTCATCGCCCGCAGGGTCTCGGCATCCGGTGTCGCGCCGAGTTCGCGCAAGCGCACCGACACCGCGCCGATCACGTCGCCGTCGGCGTGGGCCGCCACTTCCAGTCGCTCGACGACACCGCGCACCCGGTCGTCGAGAAAGTCGAGACCACTGTCGGTTCCGATGTCGATCATGATTCTCCACTTCGATGTCCGTTGCTCGAAAGGACCGGGCCGCTTGCCATTTCGGCGCTGATCCACTCCTGCGCCTCGCGTGCGGAGATGCCGGCGTTGTGCAGCCGCTCCGCGACCACGCCGGGCGGCGCGCCCCGGCTCAGCGCCTCGCGCACCATCGGGGCGAAGCGCGCCCGTTCGACGACGGCCCGGTGGGCCGCGACGAAGTCGGCGCCGGCGCGCGCGGTCCCCGCGCTGAGGGCGTTGCCGAATTGTTCGAGTGCCAGCGCGACCAGCGCTCGCACGGCGGGATCCGTGAGGGCCACCGACCCGTCGGCACCGGGTCGCAGCAGGCTCGGCGCCGAGGCCAGCACGATTTCCGGTTGGTACAGCACGGTGTTGCCCAGATACGACAGCACCCGGTTCAGGTCGGCCAGCCCGCGCGCGCCGTTGCTGCGCGAGAGCGTCACCACCACGGGCACGATCACCTTCCCGCGCAGGGCGCCGCCGCCGTGCGGGCGCGACAGCCAGTCGAGGGCGTTCTTCAGCACACCCGGAACGGACTGGTTGTATTCCGGGGAGGCGACGATCACCCCGTCGGACGCGGCCACCGCGGCGCGCAACGCCCGTACGCCCGGCGGCGGCGCCGCGGTATCGATGTCCTCGTTGTACAGCGGCACCTCGCCGAGCCCGTCGAATACGTGGTAGCCGCATTCGAACGGCAGCAGGTGCGGTACCGCCTCGAGGAACATCCGGTTGTAGGACTGCCGCCGCAGCGAGCCGGCGAGTCCGAGCACGCTCGTCATCGCTGCGGCTCACTCACCTGGCGGCTGGTAGCGCAACTCGCTGATCTGCTCGATGTCGTATTTCCGGCGCAGTGCCGCCACGGCGGCCGGATCCACCGCGGCGCCGGTGCGGAAGATCTCGATGAGTCCTTCGAAATAGTGTTCGTGGTCCGGCGGCGGCGAGGCCTGGAAGAACATCTTCGCCGGCGCGTCGGAGGCGTTGCGGAACGCGTGCGGGCATCCGGGCGGCACGAACACCACGCTGCCGGGCCCGGCGGTGATGACGGTGCGGCCCTCCTCGGAGCGCCACTGCGACCAATGCCCTTCCCACGAAACCGGTTCGAAGGCAAGAAATTCCAGCTCGCCCTCGACGAGGTAGAACAGCTCCTCGGAATGGTGATGCAAATGCGCCCCGACGTCGAAGCCCGGTGGGACCAGCACCTCGAAACTGGACGCGGCGGTGGAGTGCTCGCCGGTGACCTTGAAAACCACTTCGTGTGCGGCGCTGACGAGTCGTTTGCCCTCGCCCGGCGCTACGTAGAGTCCGTGAATCGACATCAGCTGTACCACTCTCCCAGTGAGATCTCGGCGGTGATTCCCGGACCGAACCCGGCGATGATGCCGCGTCCGATCTTCGGATTGTCGGTGTCTTCGAAGAGTCGCCGGGTCGCGTCGAGCACCACGGCGCTGGCGATATTGCCGTGCCGGGTCAGCGTCTCGCGGCTGTAGCGGAACTGGTTCGGCGCCACATCGAGGAATTTCGACAGGTCGTCGAGGATGCGCGGCCCACCGGCATGGATGATGTAGAAGTCGAGGACCCCGGCATCCCAGCCCTCCTGTTCGGAGACCGCGCGCAGCACCGGCGCCAGCGGTTCCATCGTTCCCGGGACCCGCTTGTCCAGCTGGAAGTGGAAGCCGGTCGCCCGCACCGCGTAGGAGATCCAGTCGATGGTGCCGGGAATCAGGTAGGACGCGTTGCGCCGCAATTCGATTCCGGCTCTGCCCGCGGCGGCGGCATCGGAGACCACCACGGCCGCGACCGCATCGCCGAACAGGCCGTTGGACAGCAGGGTGCCGACGGAGACGTCACTGGGCTGGTAGCACAGCGAGCAGAATTCGCACGACACCACGAGGACGTTCGCGCCGGGGTGGGCCCGGCAGTAGTCCAGTGCGCGGGCGATGGCGGCACCGCCTGCGGCACAACCGAGTTGAGCGATCGGAAGCTGTGCCGTGGAGTATCGGAAGCCGAGTTCGTTGATCATCCACGCGGTCAGCGACGGCATCATGAAGCCGGTGCACGAGACGTAGATGATGGCGTCGATATCCGCCGCGGCCTTGCCGGCGTTGGCCAGCGCCTCTTCGACGACCACCGGCACGTAGCGTTTCGCCTCCACCTCGTGCAGTTGATTGCGTTCCTCGAAACCGGGGTGCCGCAACGCACGATCCAGGGGCTGCACGATGTTGCGGGTCTCGACGCCGGTGTTGCGGATCAACCGCAGCGCCAGCTCCAGGTCCGCGTGGCCCGCGTGCAGCCGGCGCGCGACGTCCAAGGTCTGTTCGAGGGTGACCACCTCGTCCGGGAAGGCCACCGCGGGTTTGTACAGGATCGCCATTCGCCGATCTCCTAACTCGTAATTCGATGAGAGCGGCGCCTAGCGGGCCGCGAAGGCGAAGGCGGCGACGACGACTGTCGTCCACCCGACCAGAAGGGTGTGCAGCGGAGCGAGTTTCGAGCAGGCGCGCAGCACGGCCACTCCCTCGTCGACCGGCTTCCCGCGCACCGCCCGTGCGGTCCGGGCCATGAACCGCACCGCGAACAGGCAGGCCGCCAGATACGGCACCAACCCCCAGACCGGGCCGGCCAGCACCACGATCGACGCGGTGACGACGATCGCTCCGAGCGACAGCATCGCCACTCCGAGCCCGAGCGCGCGGGTCAGTCCGAGCGTCCGGACGTAGGTCATCACCGAATACAGTTCGTCCTCGGGGAAGTCCTCGGCGTGGCTGATGACGATGATGCCGATATTGGTGAGGCTGAAGCCGCAGATCGCGGCGATCGCCGCCCACGACAGCGGCCCCTCGAACGCGCGCAGCACGAACAACCCCGGCAGGACGAAGTACACGGCGTGCAGCACCGGCAGCTGCCAGATGCCGCGGCCGTTGAGGTGCAGCGGCGGCAGCGAGTAGCCCATACCCAGCACCGCCCACAGACCGCCGATGAGCAGCAGGTCCAGATGCCCGGTGCGGTAGGTCAGCCAGCCCTCCGCGACTCCCACGATCAGCATGGCGGCCACGATCTGGCGGATCACCCGGCCGACGCCCAGGCCGTAGACGGCACGGGACAGCCTGGTCTTGTAGATCGCGTCCATCCGGCGGTCGGCGAGGCAGTTGGCCATATTGCCGATCTGAATGGAGACCACCACGACGATGGTCGCGAGCAGCATGTCGAGTGACAGCAATTCGCGCATCGTGCGAGCCATGAGAAGAGCCGGCACCAAAGGAACCGTCACCGTCAACGGTAGAAATTCAACGCGTCGAATAATGAGGCTGTAACGCAGCCAGGACTGCACCGAGAGTTTCTCGGGCAGTGCCGAACCATCGGCGGTGAATATCTCCGACCATTGCGCAGCGAGGCTGACTCGATTATCCGTCATTGTGCATTTCTCCCCTATAGCAAGATATTGTCAGGCGGTCGCAAGCCTCGGATAGTTCATCCAAAACCACTGTTGGACAGGCAGTTTCGAGACGATCTACGGGAGGGGCGGCGGCGACGAAGCCGACTCGTTGCGCACGACGGTGGCGCTCGGACAAGATTGGCACAGCACTCTCGCAAAAGTCAACGGATCCAATTGTTGACGGTTTCGAGGGAAATGTGTCACGCTGACTTCGCACTGTTCATGTGTGAATTCGACTCCCCATCCGCCGATACCGGAAAGGCTGCGCAGCCGCGGCCTCGAGGTGTGGGAAAAATTCGGCATTCGATCCGGAGGGAACGGATATCAATGACCCTCGAAACAGCACTACCCACGGCCGGCGATCTGGGCCGGATCGTGCAGGACGCCCTGGACTCGGTACAGGCCGACCCCACCCTCGTCCGGTTTCCGCGACAGCTGCTGGAATCCCTCGGCAAGGCCGGGGTACTGCGCAGCCGCTGGTCGGCGGCCGCGGCACCCGGCACCGACGCCGGCGACGTGGTCTTCGGCGTGCGCCTGGGCGCGGAGCTGTCGAGCCGGGCGCCGGCCGGAGTCGCCATCGGCGTATCCCTGCACACCGAAACCGTGCTCTCGCTGCTCCACCGCTTCGGCCACTCGGATTACCTTGTGGCACTGCGTGAACAGGCGTTGGACGGCACCGCGGTCGGCTGCATCGCCGCCAGCGAACCCACCGGCGGCAGCGACCTCTCGGCCGTCACCTGCCTGGCGACCCCGACCGAGCACGGCTGGTCGGTCACCGGTCGCAAGAAGTTCGTATCCCTGGGCGCGGTCGCGGATTTCGCCGTCGTGCTGTGCCGGATCGCGGCGGCCGACGGCCGGCCCACCGATCGCCACGCGACGATCGTGGTGCCGATGACCTCGGCCCGGATCCTTCGCGAGCACGACAAACTGGGCACCCACGCGCTCGATACCGTGGCCGTGGAATTCGACGGCGTCGAGGTGGATCGGCAGGCGACGCTGGGCCGGGCCGGTCTGGGCGTGCTCAATCTGAACTACGGATTGTCCTTCGAGCGGCTGGCGATCGCGGCCCAGGTCGCCGGCGGATGCGCGACGGCGATCAGCCTGGCGGTCGAACATGCCGGGCGCCGTACGCAATTCGGCAAGCGGCTGCGCGAGCATCAGTACATCGCCTTCCGGCTGGCCGAGCTGTCGGCCGAGGTCGAGGTGCTCTCGGGCGCGGTCGACACCCTCGCCCGCGACCTCATGGCCGGACCGCTCGACCGCACGCTGATCAGCCGGATCGCCGCGGTCAAACTGTGCGCGGCGCGGGCCGGTGAACGCTTGATCAGCGAAGCGATGCAGGTGTTCGGCGGCCCGGGCTACCTCCCGCGGGAAACGCCGTTCGGCCAGTTCTGGAACGACATCCGCGTGGCACGCATCGGCGCGGGAACCGACGAAATGATGCTGGCGATCATCACCGACTCCCTGCACGGCAATCCCGACCTCTACGACCGGCTGGTGAGCATCTCCTCATGACCCTCGCGACATCCGACACCACACCCGCCCGCCACCGCACCGCGCCGCGCCTGCTGATCGCCGGTATGACCGGACAGGTCGGGCGGGGCCTGGCCGAGGCACTGACCGACAACCCCGACCCCGCCGGCACGACGGCCGTCGTGCGCCGCCGTACGCGGGCCGACCTCGACCGCGCCGCCGTGCCGCAGCACCAGGTGATCGGCGACGTGGCCGAAAACCTGTGGGGCCTGGACTGTTCGGCGTTGCCCGAGGCCGACGTCGTGGTCGACCTCGCCGGCATCGTCGACTGGACGGCCGGGCAGGCGGCGCTGGACCGGATCAACTACCTCGGTGCGCTCAACGGTCTCGCGCTGGCCCGCGAGCTGAGCGATCGACTCGGCCGTGTCGTTCCGTACCTGTACGTGAGCACCGCGTACGTGGCAGGCACCGCCTCCGGCAATATCGCCGAGGATCTGCACCCCGCGCATCCGGACCGCACGCCCTACGAACTGAGCAAATGGTTCGCCGAACAGCATCTGATCCGCCGCGCCGCCGCCGACGGTCACCCGGTGCTGATCGCCCGCATCGGCGGCGTGATCGGCAGCTCCCGCACCCGATCGACCACGCGGTGGAGTTCGCTGTATCAACTCGTCACGCCGATGTCGTCGGGGCAGCTGCCGGTCCTGCCGGTGCGGCCGGAGGCCCGCGTGGACATCCTGCCGCGCGACGTGATCGGTGAGGGCCTGGTGCGGTTGCTCGACCACGGCGCCGCCACCGATTACGCGTCGTGGCGCGGCGGGGCGATCGTCCACCTGGTCGCCGGTGAGACCGCGCCGACACTGGCGGCACTGCTGACGGTGTTGCAGTCCAAGGACATCACCGGTCGCTACGACCCGCCGCGACTGCTCGTCACTCCCGACCGCGCGCTGCGGCTGGCGGAGAACCTGGCGTTGAAATACGCCCGCTGGAATCGGGAGATGGGCAACCGACTGTTCGGGCTCCGGTACGTCGCCATCGACCGGATCTTCGAACGCACCCGGTTGCGGGCCCTGACCGACGGCTGGGCGCCCACCTACTCGGTGGAGGACCTCATCGACGTGGCCTTCGACCTCGCCCCGCCGGTGCCCCCCGAGCCGCTGCCCGAACTCCCGCTGGGACGATTCGCATGAAAATACTCGTCGCCGGCGCCTCCGGCTATCTGGGAAGTACCGTCTCGAGGCTGCTCGACGCCGACGGCCACGAGGTCGTCGCACTGAGCCGCAGCGGCCGGACCCGCTACGGAACCGGCATCGCGGGCGATGTGAACTCGCCCGGATTCGGCTCGACCGACGAGGCCCTCGACGCCTTGACCGACATCGACGCGGTGGTCTGCGCATTCGGTTCGGTGGATATGGGTTCGGATCCGACGGGCGTGGTGAACCTGCACGTCAACGGCACGCGAAACGTCCTCGATCTCGCCGCGTCCATCGGATCGGTCCGCCGCGTCATGTACGTCTCGTCGATCCTCGCGCTCGGCCGCGCCGCCGGTCCGATCACCAATCGCGATCTCAGTCGTGGTCAAACCTTCCGCAACTGGTACGAATACGCCAAATACCGCGGGGAGCTGATCGCGCGCCGCGAACGCCGCGTTCCGGTGACCGTGCTCCGGCTGGGCACGCTGCTCGGGCCCGCCCCCGCCGAACTGATCCCCCGCCACGGTGGGCCGGTGTCGGTCCTTCCGCATCTGCTCAGCGGGTTACCGGTGACGCTGCACGACTGCGGCCGATATCCGGTCTACGCGGCCGACGTCGAGGTGGCCGCGCGAGTGGTGCGAGATATCACCGTCAGTGACGAACACCGCGGTGGCTGTACCTATTTCGATCCGGAGCGGCCGACGCTGGCCGACGTCCTCGAGCGCCTGTGCCGCCCGTGGCAGGTGGTACCGAAGATCGTCGACGCCACCGGACCCGCGTGGACGCGCCGCCTGCTGACCCGCCGCTTCGGGCTCGAGGAGGACGTCGTCGACTACGCCCGCCCGCTGTTCGATTTCGATCCGGGCATCTTCGACACCCTCCCGACCCCGGACATCGGGTCGGCGAGCGACTACATCGCCGAAACCGGAGTGGCACTGCGCAATTCGAGCCTGCCGAGCCGCAGCCTCGACGCCCTGGGAGCAGCACAATGAGCATTTCACACTGTCGTGTCGACACCTATCCCCATCCGGAGCTGCGGGTGTACTCGGCCGGGAATTTCGGGGAGATCGCACCGCAACGGCTGTCACCGATGTCCTGGTCGCTGGTCGGCAGGCCGATGGAATGGGGCACCCGGCGGTTCGTCCGCGACATCCTCGGCCCGCAGCGCTGGGCGACCGGCTCGGACTACGTATTCACCGGCTACTTCAATTGCCGTCCGTACCACAACCTCACGGCCTACTGCCGCATCGCCGACCAGGTGAATCTGCTGACCCCCGAGGACGTCACCGCCGCGTACTTCGAGGGCATCGATCCGCCCCGGCCCAGCTCCGGCCGCCGGCCGGGTCGCCTGCGCCGCAACGGCGCCACCGCGCGGATGCTGCGCGAGCTGGTCGAACTGCGGCCGCGCGTGATCGAACTGGAACAGGCGGTGTTCGACTTCGAACAGGACGTCGACGCCGTCCTCGCCGACGAAGCCGTCTGGCGCCTGGGCGAACTGGCGGCCCGCGGCGACGCACTGCTGGAGCGGGCCTGGCATCTGCACATCATCAGCACATCGGGGGCGGTCGCGGCGGAGGTGTTGCAGCGCACCGTGGTCGGCCGGCTCGCACGCGGCGGCAACCTGATCACCAACTGGCTCAAGGAACCCGCCGAATTGCCGTGGGGCCGCATCGGTCAGCTGGCACCCCTCGCCGACGGGCCCGCACGCTTCGTCCAGCACCCGTTCTACGAGATCGCCGACACCGACCTGCCTTGGTCCGACTATGTGATCCCACCCATGAACCACACCCCGGCCGCCACCCGGGAGGAGTCCGATCTGTCGCCGCGGGAGGCGCTGATCGGCATGTCCGGCGCGGCGCGCGGCCGGGCCATCGACGCCTCGGTGCTGTTCCTCGGCGACGTGATGGCCCTGCGGGAGCACAGTAAATCGCTGGCGATGCGGTTGCTGCACGCCCACCGGCGGTTCGTGCCCGTGATCGCCGCCCATCGGGGTGTGGCCGCCGCGGACTGGCCGTACCTCGCGATGCGCGAACTGCGCGACGCCCTCCCGGACCGCGCGGAGCTGGAGCGGCGCCGCACCGCCTGTGAGGACGCCCTCGCGGTGGCGATGCCGGATTATCTGGATCTGTCGCCGGGCGCGCCCGCACACCATCAGCCGCACCGCACCCCGCACGGGGCCGCGGCGGGCGTCTGCGACGGGATCGCCATCGGGCTCGGAGACATGCCCACCGAACGGGGGGCGGTGCTGGCCTGCGAGAGCGCCGACGCCAACGTCATTCCGATCCTGCCGTTCGTCGGCGCGGTGGTGACCGCCCGCGGCAGTCAGTACTCACACATCGCGATCATCTGCCGGGAACTCGGGATCCCGGCCGTGGTGTCACATCCGTTGGCCACCGAAATCAAACCGGGACAGCGGGTGTACGTGAACGGAGATACGGGAGAGGTGCGAATTGTCCACTGATAACCAGACTTTCGATCCGGTGGCCGATCCGGAGGCGGTGCTGACGGTCCTCGAGGACAAGATCGCGGTCGGCCGGCCCCGGCTGGACCTGCGCCTGACCGATTCGGTCCGCGACGACATCGACCTCGACTCGCTGTCGCTGATGGAGGCGCTGACCCGGGTCGAGGAGGAGTACGGCATCGAACTCATCGACCACGAGGACATCTACGGCGTCGAGACCGTCGGCGACCTGGTCGCGCTGATCCAGCGCACCTATCACGATCGGTACCCGAACGACCCCGCGTCCCGGGAGGCGCGGTGAGATCACTCGTCGACTGGATCACCGAACGCGACAACGACGGCACGGTCCGCTTCTACACCGGACACGAGTGGGAGAGCCTGGGCTACGACTCGATGGCCACCGAGGCCCTGAATGTGGCGGCCGCGCTGCGCGAACGCGGAATCGGGCGCGGCGACCGGGTGGCGCTGGTCCTGCCGACCTGCCCCGAATTTCCCCGATACTTCTTCGGCGTCATGGCAATCGGCGCGATACCCACCGTCGTCGCCCCGATCGGGCTGCCCGAGGGTGGCCGGGCCGGGCACCTGTCGCGGTTGCGCGCACTGGCCCCGGCGGCCGTGGTCGCCGGGCCGGAGACGCTCGCCGGCCTGACCGAGGCCGGAGCGGACCGACCCCGCCATCTCATCGATGCCGGGGAGCCGGTACCGGTGGCCGACAGGGTCGCCCTGTGCCCGGCCACCGACGACGAGACCGCGATCATCCAATTCACCTCGGGTTCCAGCAGTCTGCCGCGAGCGGTCCGGATCAGCGCACGCGCCGCCATCGCCCACGTGGAAATGCTGAAATCGGTATTCCACGACAGCACAGGGCATTCCACCCAGACCTTCGGATCCTGGCTGCCGTTGCATCACGACATGGGGCTGATCGGCACCTTCCTGTCACCGATCCTCTACTCCCAGGACGCGTGGCTGATGCGCCCGGAGCATTTCGTCCGGCGCCCGCTGACCTGGCTCGAGCTGTTCGGCCGCCACGGGGCGAACCATTCCGCCATACCGAATTTCGCGATCGAACGCATCGTGCGGCTGGTGGGGCCCAAGGCCCTGGCCGGCATGGACTTCTCCGAGTGGCGGTCGCTGATCGTGGGCTCGGATCGCATCAATTTCGCCGCGCTGCGCGGCTTCTACGAGCTGCTGGCGCCGTTCGGGCTGCCCGCCCGGACCGTCAAACCGGGATACGGGATGGCGGAGACCACGCTCGCGGTGTCGGTCTGCCCGCTGCCGGACGTGCCGACCGCGCTGGACATTGATCACCGGACCCTGTCCGATCAGGCCCAGGTCGAGGTGCTCGGGCAGCGGGACCTGCTCGATGCCGAGCCGGTGCCCGACGGCGCGACCTGCATCGTGTCGTGCGGGCGGGCCCTGCCGGGTGCGCACATCGAGGTCGTCGACTCCGATCGTGTCGTGCTGCCCGACGGCCAGGTCGGCGAGATCACCGTGGCCTCACCGGCATTGTTCAGCGGCTATCTCGACGAGGACGACACCGTACCCGTGGTGCATTACACCGGCGATCTGGGCTTCCGCTATCAGGAAGAGGTCTACGTACTGGGCCGGATGGGCAACGCGATCAAGGTGAACGGCACCTTCATCACCGCCGAGGACGTCGAACTCGCGCTCGCCGAACGGCTTCGGGTCCATCACGACAAGATCACCGTGGTGCTGCGTGATCTCGAGATGGCGGGTAAACCCTCGAGCCTGGTGGTCTTCCAGCAGCGGGTGCCCGCCGAGGCCGTCGAGACGACGCTGTCGGTACTGCGGCGGTCGGGGCTCGACGCGGCCACCGCGGCCCTGGTCACCATGGCGCCCTTGGCGATTCCGAGGACCACGAGCGGAAAACCGCGGCGCGTCGAGCTGTGGAACGATCTGGCGACCGGAATCAGCGCGGCCCGTCACCTGTTCGTCGGCGCCGCCTCGCCCCTGCTGCGCCTCACCCTGGGAGCCGGTCATGAGCCACCCGGGCATTGAGCGTTTCGAGACCCCGCAGATCTCGCGAGCCCTGTTCGGCGGCAAAGGATTCTTCCTCACCAAGTTGGCCGAGATGAATTATCCGGTACCGCCTTTCCGGATCCTGCCGGGTGAACGCCTGCGGCAGACCGGCGGCCCGCTCGACGAGATCGCGCAACTGGTCCGGGAATTGCGGAAGGAAGCGGCCGCGACCATGGCGGCCGACCGCGCCACCGTGGCCTTCGCCGTGCGATCGAGCGCGCCGGTGAGTATGCCCGGCATGATGGACACCCTGCTGTGTATCGGTCTGACACCGGAGAACGTGCCGGCCCTGGCCGAACGGCTCGGCGGGCAGGAATCCGCTTGGCGCGCAGTGGCTTCCGGTGCGCGTGCGCTGTGCGTGCACGTCGCGGGCGTGCCGGAGGCGGAACTGCCCACCGGAGCGCCCGAGCGGATCCATCCCGAGCTGATCGACATCTACGAACAGCGCACCGGGGCGCGATTCCCGGTCGAGCCCGCGGCGCAGGTGAAGGCGGCCGTGGATGCGGTGGCCGCCTCGTGGAACAACGGCCGGGCACGGGAATACCGTGCCGCACACGGTATTTCGGAATCCGACCGGCCGTCCGTGGTCGTGCAGGCGATGGCGTACGGGACCGCGGCCACCGCCAGCGGCAGCGGTGTCGTCTTCAGCCACGATCCCCTCACGGGGATGCGCGGACTGCACGGCGAATATCTGCCCGCGGCAACGGGGGAATCCCTGGTCGGCGGCACCGCGACACCGGCGAACATCGAGGTGCTCGCCGATTCCGCGCCGGGCGCCTACGGTGAACTCGCCGCCACGGTGGACGAACTGTTCTGCTGGTTGACGGTGATCGTCGAGGTCGAATTCGTCGTCGAATCCGGGAAGCTGTGGCTGGTGCAGGTGCGCCCGGCGGTGGCCGCCGAGCGGGTCCACAACACGGTCACCGTCGACGCGTGGCGTGCCGGGCTGCTGGATCGCCCGGCCGCCCTGCGACGGCTGCGGCCGGCAGCGCTGTTCGACCACGCGTCCCCGCATGCCGCCGCCGGCCACGCGCCGTTGCTCGCCCGCGGAATCGCCGCGTCGACCGGTGTGGCGTCGGGCCGGCTGGCCCGCGACACCGCGGCCGTGCTCGCCGCGGCCGGTGCGCCGACGGTGCTGCTCCGGCCGTCCACCGAGCCCGAGGACTTCGCGGGCATGCTGCACGCGACCGCCGTGGTGACCGAGGAAGGCGGATCCGGTTCGCACGCGGCGGTCGTGGCGCGCGAACTCGGAAAGCCGGCGGTGGTCGGTGCCCGGTTCGTCGATCCGGAGTGGCCGGCGCGGGCCGGCGGCGAACTGGTCACGGTCTGCGGGACCACGGGCCGGATCTGGCACGGGCTGGTTCCGGCGGTCGAGGGGCACCCGCCGCCGTGGCCGTCGGATCTGATCGGCGAACCACTGCGCACGACCGTGGTCGACTCACCCGACGACCTGCCGTCCGTGGAGACGGACGGCGGGGGCCGTGGTCTCGTCGTCACCGCCGACCCCGACCTCGCCCGCCGCGCGGCGGCCGGCTCACCGATCGCCTTCGTCTGCGGCGCCGGTCCGGCCGAGCGGCCGTGGCTGGCGGAGCTGCCCGACATCCCGTTGCGCTACGTCGTGGTGAACTCACCCGCGCAGCGGCGCTTCGTCTGCGCCCTGCTGGCGATCCGAGAAATCCTGTCCCCCAGATCGGAGACGCGACGATGACCACCGCCGACGATGCGCTCGTGGTGATACCCCGGCGCACCCGAGTCCTGCACACATTGCGGGTCGCCGGGTGGCTGGCCGCCGACCACTTCGGTGCGGACGCACCGCTGACCGACACGACATTGTTCACACAGGTCCCGACACCGCGCGGTGACATGATCAGGCTCACCCCGGCGGGAGAACACGCGGCCGAGGTGGAGCTCGGCGCCGTCTGCCGTCACCTGTCCCCTGCCGGGCGGGACCACATCGCCGCCCTGCTCGATCGGTTCGAACGGGCCGATCCGCGAATCAAGAACGCGGTGACGGCATTCCAGCGCGATCGCGGTCGGTCGACCGCGCGCGGCGTGCTCGAACTGCACGGCGAGGTCGCCGATCTGCTCACCGCGATCGGCGACGCCCTGCCGCTGTGGGACGACTACCCGGCACGGTTCGCGACCGTGGTGGCGCTCATCGAGTCCGGCGATCTCGACAGTGTCGCCTCGCCGTTGCGAGACAGCTACCACACGGTGTGGCATCTGCTCCATCGTGATCTGCGACTGGTGGCCGACTGCCGGTAGCCGGGCCGGCTACTACGGCGAGTCGGCGGCCACCGCGTGATCGTCGCCCTGCACGACCAGCGCGACGTGCAGGCGGGAGCGGCAATCCAGCTTCTGCATGATCTGGCGGATGTGGTTGACCACGGTCCATTCCGAGAGGTTCAGCCGCTTGGCGATCATGCGGTTGGTCATTCCGGTCGCCACCAACTCGGCGATCTCGCGCTGGCGGGCGGTCAGCACATCCAGCCGGGAGTCCGCCGGTTCGAGGGTGGCCGGTGCCGACCTCGAATAGGCGGCGGCATCGGCCACCGTCCAGTGGTTCACCTGCGCGGCGATCTCCCGAAACCGCTCCGGCCCCAGCATCGTTCGAAGGCGATGAACCGATCCGGGCACATCCTCCGGATCGAGCTGCGGAATGCTGTGCCGGGCGCGCAACCTCCGCGCTGCCAGCCACAATCGTGCCGAATGCTCGTGGTGCGCGGTCCCGGCCCGGTCGTAGACCCGGGCACAGCCTTCGATCGCGATCACGGCCGACACCACCTGGTCCGCGAGGTCCTCGTCCGCGAGCACTTCGCGGTAGACCGCCAGCGACCGGTCCGGTGCCGGTCCGCCGATCTGGCTGCGCGCCAGCGCATTCAGCGCCGACAGGCGAATCGATCCCGCGCCACGCCGGATCCGTGCCGCCACCTCGTCCCAGCCCTCGGGGCGAGCCGGAAGGCCGGCCAGGGCTTCGGTGATCCACATCCAGTCGGCGAACCGTTCCGACAGCCGGCCCGCGAATGGCGACGACAGCGTCAGGCAGTGCTGTGCCGATTCCGCGTCACCCAGGGCGCACAGCGCGGCGGCGAGCGGCACTCCGGTCCGCGCGGCCCGGAATTCGTCGCCGGCATCGCGGTAGGCCTGTCCCGCCGCGGTCAGCATGCGCATCGCCCGATGCAACCGGTCGGTGCGTAATGCCCACAGCCCCAGCAATTCCCGGCACAGCGCCGCCGACACCCCGGCGAGCGGCTCGGTGCGGGGCGCCAGCAGTCCGGACAGCACCGTCTCCAGCTCGCGCACCCGGCCGTGCTGCGACCACACCGGATCCAGCAGCGCGATCGTCTCGATCGCGCGTTCGGCCTGACCCACCGCGATCAGCTGATTGATCGTCGTGAGCAGGCTGTCCGGTGCCGCCCGCCGGTTCGTGCGCGGTTCGGCGTCGAGCACGCGCTCGGCGAACTCCGTGCGCAACCGGGCCGCTCGCGCGGGGTCGGCCGCGTCGACCCGGCGGCAGTAGCTGCGCACCGTGGCACCCACCCGGCAACTGCCGATATCCGTTCCGGATTCGACCCGGTGGATCAGTCCGCGCTCGAACAGCACATCGAGTGCCGCGGTGGTGCGACCGCGATCCAGCACACTCACCCGGTAGGCGAGCTCGATATCGAAGGGCGTCTCGAACAGTGACAGCCGCAGCAGCAGGTCGACCACATGCGCGTCGAGATCCCCGATCGTCCACTCGACCGCGTCGTGCATGGTCCGGTGCCGGGTCGGGGCCGAGCCCAGCGCCGGGGACTGCAGGTCCACACCCGCCTTGATCCGCCGCAGCGCACGCGCCGGGCCGACGCGCGCGATCTCGGCGGCGGCCAGCTCCAGCGCCAACGGGACACCGTCGAGTTCCCGCACGATCTCGTCGAGCACCAGGCGATCGGCCAGGGAGTGCATCCGCCGGTAGTGGCTGTCGATACTCGCCAGCAGCAATCGCGAGGCCGGCGAGGATCCCGGGTCGTAGTTCAGCAGACCGGTATCGACCGCCAGCGGCCGCACCAGGACCACGTACTCCTGCGGTAGGCGCAGCGCCTCGCGGCTGGTCACCACGATCCGCACCTGCGGACACCGGTCGAGCAACTGTCCCACGTGGGGCGCCAGTTCCCGGGCGACCGGATCGCAGTTGTCCAGCAGGACGATTCGCGCCTCGGCGCCGATCACCGCCGCGAGCTCGGAGAACACGGACGCCACCTGCCGCGGCTCGACCGTCACGGTACCGGGCGCGGCGTCCAGGAATCCGATCAGCCGGTCGCGAAATTCGCTGTACCACAGCACTTCTCGTGCCAATCGTGACTTTCCGACGCCGGCGCGGCCGGTCAGGGTCAGCAATCGGATCGACTGCTCACCGAGGAGCCTGCGGAGGGTGTCGACGTCGTCGCCACGCCCGACGAAGGCGGGGCCGGACGGTGCGGCAGAGCCGGGTGGGGAAAGCGGGTGTTCGTGCCTCATGCGCCAATCACTTTCACACTGCGCCCCGATGGCGATCGAGAGAATCGATCAGGCCGTGCCGCGCTGCACCATTCGTCGCGCGAATCCAACTCCCCGAATGTCGACGAATACGACGTGATCCCGGATAACGATACCAACCCGAGGCCGCTCACGAGCGGTATCGAACCGGTCACGATCATCTGCCCGGACCGTGATCGACGTATCCGGTCCACCGCGGGGCTTGCGCCGCGCCCACCCCGGGGGCAGAATTCAACACACAATGAATTCAACGCTCGGTGAATAATCTCGCCGGTCGTGCGAGCTGAGAGGTGGACCGTGGCGAACTCCGATTCGTCCCCGGCGATCACCGTCGAGCACCTGCGGGTGCGGCGCGGGGGACATGAAGTGCTGCACGATATTTCGCTGACCGTCCCGGCGGGCAGCATCACCGGTCTGCTCGGCCCCTCCGGCTGCGGTAAGACCACACTGATGCGCAGCATCGTCGGCACCCAGCTGATCCAGGCCGGCAGTGTGCGGGTACTCGGCGAGGAGGCCGGCAACCGCGGTCTGCGGTCCCGTATCGGATACGTCACGCAGGCGCCGAGCATCTACGACGACCTCAGCGTGGTGGAGAACGTCTCCTACTTCGCGGCGCTCTACGGCCGCGACACCAAGGCGGTGCACGCGGCGATCGACCAGGTCGGTATGACCCCGCACAGCCGGCATCGGGGCAATCAACTCTCCGGCGGACAGCGGACCCGGGTATCGCTGGCGTGTGCGCTGGTCGCCGATCCGGAACTGCTGGTCCTCGACGAGCCGACCGTGGGGCTGGATCCGGTGCTGCGGGCCGAGCTGTGGAAGCAGTTCCACGAACTCGCCGGTCAGGGCCGCACACTCGTGGTGTCGAGTCATGTCATGGACGAGGCCGAGCACTGCGACCAGCTACTGCTCATGCGCGACGGCCACCTCCTGGCCCAGCTCACCCCCGACAAACTGCGCGCCGACACCGGCGAAACCAGTTTGGAGAACGCATTTCTCGCCCTCATCACGATGGGACAGCCGCGATGACAACGACATTCGCCCCGCCGTCACGCCGGCCGCTGCGCTGCTACACCGCGACCTCGACGCGCATCCTGCGTCAGCTACGCGCGGACCGGCGCACCGTCGCCATGCTGCTGCTGGTGCCGACACTGCTCATGACACTGCTGTATTTCGTCTATCACGAGACGCCGACGATGCCCGGCGTGCCGTCGCTGTTCGACCGCGTCGGGATCAGCATGCTGGGCATCCTGCCCTTCATCGTGATGTTCCTGATCACCGCGATCGCCATGCAGCGCGAGCGGACCTCGGGCACGCTGGAACGGCTGATGACGACGCCGTTGTCGAAGCTGGATCTGCTGGGCGGGTACGGCACCGCGTTCTCCGTCGCCGCGGCGGCGCAGGCGGGCCTGGCGTGTCTGATCTCCTTCTGGTTACTGGGATTACAGGCCGCCGGCAGCGCCTGGCTCGTGCTGCTGATCGCCGTGGTCGACGCGGTGCTGGGCGTGGCGCTGGGGCTGCTGGCCAGCGCCTTCGCGCGCACCGAATTCCAGGCCGTGCAGTTCATGCCGCTGGTGGTGGGCCCGCAGTTCTTCCTCTGCGGCCTGCTGGTCCCGCGCGATCAACTGCCACGCTGGCTGGAGATCATCAGCGACGTGCTGCCGCTCAGCTATGCGGTCGACGCGCTGCAGGAGGTCTCCCGGCACCCGGGCGCGACCGCCGCGATGTGGCGAGATCTGGGCATCGTCGCCGCATTCGCCGCTGTCGCACTGGCTTTGGGCGCCGCCACCCTCCGCCGGCGCACGGCATGAGCGGTCGGGCGCACGACGTGAGCGATGTGACCGATCGGGTGGGCGGGCGCAGCGGGCGGCGAGCCGGCGAATCGGGTACGCGGGAGGCGATTCTGGACGCGGCGCGCACCCGCTTCGCCGAAGTCGGATTCGACAAGGCGTCGATCCGCTCGATAGCGGGCGCGGCGGGAGTCGATCCCGCACTGGTGCATCACTACTTCGGCACCAAACAGCAATTGTTCTCCGCCACACTGAATCTGCCGATCGATCCGGAGATGATCCGCGGGCCGATCCGGGCCGCCGAACTCGACCGGCTGGGCGAGACCGTGGTCCGGACCGTGGTCGGCGCGTGGGATTCCTCGGTGGGCGAGCACGCGGTCGCGGCCTTCCGGGGCATCCTCGCGGGCGGGGACGCCGCGCTCGCGCGCAGCTTCCTGCTCGAGGTCGCGCTGAAAGACGTTCGGGAGAAGGTGGATTCGCCGCCGGGCACCGGCACCACGCGGGTGGTCCTCGCCGTGTCGCAGATGGTCGGGCTGCTGGTCGCGCGCATGATTCTGCAGGTCGAACCCGTGGCGTCGATGCCGCTGGAGGAGCTGGCCGCGACAGTCGGGCCGACGATCCAGCGTTATCTGACGGGCGAATTGCCCGTCGCCGGCGGCTAGCCCGCACACCGCCGGGCCGGCGGACTCAGCCCTGCGCGGTGAAGGCTTCGTGCTCGGCGTCGCCGACCGCACGGGCCTCGTCGACCAGCAGCACCGGGATACCGTTGTCGACCGGGTAGGCGCGGCGCAGGCGCGGGTTGTAGAGCACGCTGTTGCCGTCCGCGTCGCGGACCAGCGACAACGGCCCCTTGTCCTCCGGACAGGCCAGCAGGCTCAACAACGTCGGGTCCAGGGTTTGCTCCGCCATATCCGACAACCTACCCGCCCGCCCGATCCGTGGGCCGCGCCGCCCGCCGGAACGAGATGTGCCGATGCCCGAAGAAGCTGAGCACCGCCACCAGACCCATCACCACGACCGTCGCGGGAGTCTCCGGCAGGTCGAACACCCCGACCGCCAGCTGCACACCGGCCATGTTCAATATCAGTCCGCCCGAGTTCACGGCGACGAATCGCACGAAGTCGGCGACCACGTGACCGCGCACCCGGAACACCAGGGTGCGATGGGCGAAGAAGGCGAACACGATGCTGATCGAGTAGGCCAGCGCCACCGCCACCGCGGGCGGCCAGCCGCCGGGCAGCAGCTTCAGCCACATCACCGTCAGCACCATGCCCAGCAGCGTGTTGGCCGCGCCGACCGCGGCGAAGGCGATCTCCTGGCGGCGGATCAGTCGCAGCAGCAGACCCGGCGGCGGGGTGTCGGGTTCCCCCGCCACCCGCGCCGCGGCCGCTCCGTCCGCACCGACGCTCACGACACCACGTCCGCGGCTTCCTGCTTCACCGGTTCGCCGGATTCGCCGGGACGCCGCCGGGAACGCAGGTACAGCCACTGCATCACCGCCAGCAGCACCAGGCCGCCGGCCGCGGCGGCGACACCGAGACGCCACCCCGGCGGCTCCCAGGAGACCTCCAGCGTGGCATCGCGGGTTCCCGCCGGAATATCCACGGCGACAATCGATTTCGCGACCTCACGAATCGGCAGCTCATGTCCGTCGAGGGTGGCGCGATAGCCGGGCCAGTTCAGCCGCGCGAGGACCACACGCCCGCCGTCGGATGAGCTCACACGTACCCGGCTGGTGCGGTCGGTTTCCGACAGCGAGCTCGCCTGCACGTGGTGGGCGTCGGCGATGCGGCCGTTCTGCGTGGAAACCAGGCCCTGCTCACGCTCGAGCACCCAGATGTAGCGTTCGTGGCCCGGATGGTCGACCCACTTCCAGCCCGGCGGGGCGGGCTGATTGCCCAGCTCCGGGTACATGGCCCGCTGCAGGACGACCCGGTCGAGTTTCATCAAATCCACCGGGGCGACCCCGGTGGACGGCTCGGGGGTGAACAGCCGCCGGAACGAGTCCGGACAGACGCTGGAATCCCAGCGCATGCACAGCATCTCGCCGAACCAGTAGTGCCCGTTGGGTGTGTAGCCGTTGACGTAGTTGCGATGCACGTCCTTGGCGAAGTTGCCGAACACCAGCGATCCGTAGGCGCCCTGCAGGCTCTTGTCCTGCGGCTGCAGCAGCCCGCGGTCGCCGAGCTGGATGGTGACGCCGTCGAAGGCCGGGAAGGCCGCCTCCGCCTCGGAGCGGTGCACGGGCAGATTCCAGCCCATCGGCGTCGGCTGCACCAGATACACCTGCAGGTACGCGATCGGGAGCATGGCGACGACGGTCGCCAGCGCGGCCGCCCCGCTTCCGCGCTTCGCCCACAACCACACCACGCCGGCGCCGATCGCAGCGACCGCGAGCGCGGAGAGCACATGCCACCAGATGTGGTGCGGGTCGGCGGAAAACGTTCGCACCCAGAGCAATCCGATCAGCACCGCCGCCGCCACCGCGCGCGGGCGCCAGTCGCGCACCGTGCCGAACCGGCCGAGCAGCACGCAGACCAGGATCAGCAGGCCGACCGCCACCATCGGCAGCACTCGCGCCGGCCAGCGCAGCGGGCCGACCGTCCCCGGCCCCGCCGTCCACATCAGGAACATGATCGCGAACAGCGCCACCGAGATCAGTTCCCGCCACACCTGGCGCGCGCGATTCCAGTCGACGAATGCCAGCGCCGGAATCAGGAACCACGCGATATAGGTGACCGGCAGCGGCTGCACATATCCCCACCACGAGGTGAACGCCGGCATCGCCGACGGCAGGCTGGCGTTCAGCGATTCCGACCACGGCACCGTCAGGAACCGGTCGTTGTTGATCTGGGAGTTTCCCCGCCAGCTCACCGTCGCGGACAGCATGCTCGGCAGATACGTCATCAAACCGGCCATACCGGCCGCGGCGGCGACCACCGCCACCCGCAGCACCGGCCGCCAGGCGCGTTGGACGACGAACTCTCCCACCGCGACGGCCACCAGCATCAGCGCCGCCTCGACGGCCGGAAAGACGTATTCGACCGAAATCGCCAGATACAGGAAGACGAACAACGGAATCGGCCCGTAACCGCGGGTGCCGCCGTAGCGCGACCGGTCACCGGCCGGGCCGCGGGCATAGCGCACGGCACTGGCCCAGGCGTGCAGCATCCAGGCGGTGCCGGTCAACGCGGTGACCCAGCTGGCCTCGTCGAAGAACAGGAACCAGCCCGAGAGCGGAAACGCGATGCCCGCCACGGCAGCCCACGACGCGCGACTACCGTAGACCAGGCAGACCCGGTACACGCCGAGTGCGGCGATGATCGAGAAGATCAGTTTGACGACCGTCGCCAGCAGCGCGAGATTGTCCACCGACGGTGCGATCAGATCGATCAGCAGCTGCGGCGGATTGAACAGGCCCGCCTCTTCCATCGTGTAGTTCCCGGTCATCCACTGTTCGGGCACCATCAGCGGCAGATGGCCCTCGCGCAGATGCCGGCCGAGCATCACCCACAGCGGGGTGTACTGGGATTCGGTGTCGTCGGTGTAGAAATGCCGCGCATTGGCGAGCAGCACCGCGATATAACCGGCGATTACCCCGAGTGCGGTGATCGCTCCCCATCGGAACACGATCCGCCGCGGATGCCCCGCGCCACTCTGCTCGGGCCGGGGAGCGGCAGACCGCCCATCATCGACGGCGTCATCGCGCCGATCCTCCCCGGGCTCCGCGAGCGCCGTCGTCGACACTGCACTTTCCACCACGATTGACAGACCCTACCCGCCCGCGTGCTCGCGGGCACCGCACCCGCAACCGCCGCCCGCTCGCGGAGCCGAAGCCGGTGACCAGCAGCGTGTTAGAGTTCACCCCGATTCGGGCTCTGGATACAGCCGAGGAGTTCCGGTGCGCACCGTCATCGAAAGTCGAACCAGCTGATGCCGATTCCGTCCGCAACCGCACGACCCCCTGCCGCCGGGCAGGCTCCGACACCGGATGTTCACCTCCCGGTCACCGGCGGCGGCGAGCGGGTGCATGCGGTCTCGGTGGTGATCCCGGTGTATCGCGGGGAGCAGACCATCGCCGGGCTGGTCGCCGAACTGCACGAATTGTCGCAGTCCTCGGTGACGCCGGAGGGCAACCGTTTCGCGGTGGAGGAGATCGTGCTGGTCCACGACCACGGCCCCGACCGTTCCGACGTCGTGCTGCAGCGGCTGACCACCGAATATCCGCAGGTACGGGTCATCTGGCTGAGTCGCAACTTCGGTCAGGACGCGGCCACCATCGCCGGGATGGCCGCCGCGCGCGGCGAGTGGATCGTCACGATGGACGAGGACGGACAGCACGATCCGGGATTCATCGGCGCCTTCCTCGACACCGCGCTCGCCCAGCGCGCGGATCTGGTCTATTCGAAGCCGACCAACACCCGCCCGCACGGCTTACTGCGCAACCTCACCTCACGCGGCGCCAAGGTGGTGCTGGCGACGGTCTTCGCTTTCCCCGATTCCACCCGCTTCGAAAGTTACCGGCTGATCCGCGGCGACATCGGTCGCCAGCTGGCCGAGGTCGCCTCCAACGGGGTGTATCTGGACGTGGCGCTGACCTGGGTGGTGGACAACACCGCGCAGGCGCCGGTGGTACTGCGCGCGGAGGGCCGTGAAGAGTCCGGTTACAACTACCGCCGGCTGTTCTCGCTGTTCTGGAAGATGGTGCTGTGCAGCGGAACTCGCGGCCTGCGCCTGGTGAGCATGCTGGGCGTGACCCTGGCCGCCGGTGGTGCCGTGATGGCCGCGGTGGTTATCTGGAACGCCCTGTTCGGCAGCGGTCACGACCCCGAGGGCTGGGCCTCGATCATCGTGGTGCTGCTGCTGGTCTCGGGCGCGATCCTGTTCTCACTCGGCCTGATCGCGGAGTATCTGGGTGTGGCGTTGCACGTGCTGGTGGGCAAACCGCTGTATCTGACGGTAGATTCGCCGACACCGCGTCCGCACGCCGAGGCGCGGGTTCCGACCACGGCCGCAGCAATCGGGGGACACGATCCGGGTGAGCACTGACCGCATCCTCTTCAGCCGGCCCTACCGCGCCCAGGCCGAGCTGACGAATCTGGCCGCCGTCCTGGCCTCCGACCACAGCCACGGCGACGGGCCGTTCACCGCGGCGGCGACGGCGAAATTGCGCGCCATCACCGGCGCTCCGCACGCCCTGCTGACGACCTCGTGCACCCACGCGCTGGAGATGGCCGGGCTGCTGCTCGAACTGGGTCCCGACGACGAGGTGATCGTCCCCAGCTTCGCCTTCACCTCCACCGCCACCGCGGTCGCGATGCGCGGGGCAACCTGCGTCTTCGCCGATATCGACGAGCGCGGCAACCTCGATCCGGAGTCGGTGGCCGCGGCGGTCACCGAACGCACCAAGGCGATCGTGGTCATCCACTACGGCGGCGTCGGCGCCGATATGGACCGGCTGCTCGAGATCTCCGAGGCGCACGGCCTGGCCATCGTCGAGGACACCGCGCACGGCCTCGGCGGCCGGTGGCGCGGCCGGCCCCTGGGCACGATCGGCACCGTGGGCGCACTCAGCTTCCACGACACCAAGAACGTGCACTGCGGTGAGGGCGGGGCCATCCTGCTCACCGACGAGATCCTCATGGGACGCGCCGAGATCATCCGCGAGAAGGGCACCGACCGGGCCCGGTTCCTGCGCGGGGCGGTCGACAAGTACTCCTGGCAGGACATCGGATCGAGTTATCTTCCCAGTGAGTTGAATGCCGCGGTGCTCGATGCGCAGCTGGCCGAATTCGACCGGATCCAGGCCGGGCGCCTGCGGGTGTGGAACGCCTACGCCGCCGCATTGCCGGACTGGGCCACGCGTAACGACGTACGGCTGATGCAGGTCCCGGACGATCGCGAGCACACCGCGCATCTGTACTACCTGCGCACCCCGACCGAGGACGCCCGCGACGCGTTGATCGGTTACCTTCGCGAACAAGGCATTTCGGCCCCGTTCCACTACGTGCCGCTGCACTCCAGCCCGGCCGGGCAGAAACTCGGCCGCACCACGGTCCCCTGCCCGCGCACCGACGACTTCTCGGCGACCCTGCTGCGGCTGCCGCTGTGGCCGGATCTGAGCGATCAGCAGGTCGCGCGAGTGATCGAGACGGTCACCGCGTTCACCGTGTGAGCGGGCGCGGGGACCCTCGCGAGAACGGTGCCGGACCGGCCGAACCGGGCGTCGCATCCGCCCGGTTCCGCCGCAATCTCCTGGCCCCTACCCCAGCAGAGCGGCCGCGACCTCGGGGGTGAGCACCTCGTAGCCTTCCGCTTCCCGGTTGTAGTACCAGGTGTTGTCGTTCGGTTCGAGGCGAAGCGCCGACCGCACCGCGTGGGTGGCGGGACGGAAGCTGGAGCTGCGCGGTATCTCGTCCACCACCTGCACGACATCGGGTCGCTGGGCGGGGTCGAGGGCGCGCAGTCCCTCGGTGACGTCGGCGGGTTCCAGGCGGTGGCCCGCGCGCACGCTCACCACGGCGACCGCGAGCGTGGTGCTCGGGGTGCGGAGGCCGAACGCGACCTCCATGTCGATGGCCGCGATGTCGTTGAGCGCGTCCACGATCGGCTGGGTGTAGACCGGCCCGCGCGCGGTCGCGATGACGGTGTCGCGGCGGTCCATCAGCCAGTAGTCGCCGTCGCTGTCGCGGCGGAACAGATTCTCCGTCGGCATCCAGGCGTCACCGGCGCTGAAGACGCCGCGCAGGCCGCCACGGGAGATGTCGACGGTGTCGGCCGCCCGCCCGATCAGCAGGCCCACCTCGTTGTCCGCGGCGCGACGGGCGAAACCCCTTGTGTCGGTGACGATCTGCTCGGCGATCGGATCGTAGGAGATCAGTTCCACCTTCGCCGTGCCCGGCACCGGGCGGCCCTTGCAGCCGATCTTCACGCCCGCCACGTTCGCGAGCACCACATCCCCCTCGATGGAGGCGTAGAACTCCAGCACCCGCGCGGGGGCGAACCGTTCCGTGGTGCGCCGCCACAGACCGGCCGGCATACCGGAGCCGATGAACAGCCGGATCGGATGCGAATGGCCGGCGGGGAAGGTGTCGACGTCGAGGATGTCACGCAGCATGGTCCAGGTGTAGGTGACCACGGTGACCCCGTAGCGGTGCACCTCGGCGGCGAAGCTGGGCGGATCCAGCGACCGGGCCAGCGCGATCCGGCTGCCACCCGCCACCGCGCCGCCCAAACTGACCAGCAGTCCCGACGAATGATGCAGCGGCGCAAGGCAATACACCGTATCGCGGCGGTCGAGGTCGGCTGCCGAGGCGGTGCCGAAGGCCGACAGCGCCCACCGATGGTTGGTGATGTATTTCAGGTCGAGTTTGTCGCCGGTACCGGTGACCAGGATGAACGCCAGCTCGCGCGCCACCCCCGGATCGGGGCGGAACCAGCCCGGCAGGGCCACCGCCGCCGGGTCGACCTGCTCCAGGTCGACCACATCGGCGCCGTCCGGGATGTCGAGCGTGCGGGCATTGCCGCCACCGAGCACCAGGACCCGGGTTCCGGCGGCGGCCGCGGCCTCCAGATTCTCCGGGTCGGCCACGATCACCGTGGTTCCGGTCGATTCGACCGCCCGCGCGGTATCGCCGCCCGGCGCCAGCAGCACCGCCACCGCCCCGATCCGCGAGAGCGCCGCGACCGAGGCCAGCGCACTCGGCCGGGTTTCCATCAGCACCCCGACGCGGGTGCCGGGGCGCACGCCGGCCGAGATCAGCCCGCGCACCACATTGTCGATGCGGGCGCCGACCGCGGCGTGGGTGTGCACCCGGTCGTCGAAGAGGAACAGCTCACGCATCGGCGCGCTGCGCTGTTGTTCGGCGAGCAGGCGGCCCAGCGAGATCCGGGTGTGCGGCTGGATCATGCCGAGCCGGGTCAGCCGGGGCAGCGCCCGGGCGGCCTCCCCCGTCAGCTCCTTCGATCCGCGCAGCGCGTTTCCGGCCAGGCTGCCGAACGCCGCGCCGATTCCGGCGCCGGCTTCTGCCAGGGTGGCCGCGGTGTGCACGACGCGAGTGGCGGCGGTGGACTGGCGGTCGGTGGCGACGTGCTCGTGCATGGGCGCGATCTGTTCGGGCAGTTCGGCGTGCCCGCCCAGCCAGTTCACCCAATCGCGCACCAGCGGCCAGGTCTGGTTGGTGGCGGTACTGCCCGCCACGAGGCCGAAATGCCCGGCGACCAGGGTGGCCTCGTAGACCTCGGCGTTCGGCGCCGCGCGCACGATACCGCGCACCGCCGCCGGCTGGCCGATGTCGTCGACCTCCCCGACGAAGGCGAGGATGGGGCATTTCACCTCGGCCAGCGAGATCGGCTGATCACGAATGACGAAGCCGCCGGACATCATCCGGTTGTGTGCGACGAACTGCTTGAGCAGATCGGCGGCCGCCGGTCCGGAATAGCCCACCCAGCCGTCGTGTTCGAGGAAGCGGCGCTGACGTTCCTTGGGCAGCAACGCCTCTCGGTCGTGCAGCTGGCGCAGGAAGTCGATCCGGGCCTTCGCCGTCTTCACCGGATCGAGCAACTGGAAGCCGACGCGCACCATGGCATCGGTGATCGGCAGCCGGGTCAGGACGTGGTCGGCGACGAAATCGGCGACCTCCGACACCAGCCCGTAGGGCAGCCCGAACGGCAGTCCCGCCACGATGTCGACCGGGCTGCCGAAGGTGACGATGCTCTGCACGCCCTTGCCGTAGCGGAACGCTGTGGCCTGATAGGCGAACATGCCACCCTGCGAGTACCCCATCAGGTGCACGCCACGGCCGGTCAGTTCGTTGACGGTGTCGATCGCGCTCGACAGGGCGAGGACATGGTCGGCCAGATCGCGCTGCCAGCCGCCCTCCTCGGTGGCCGGTGAGCCGAAATCAATTACCCAGCAATCGATTCCGGCGCGATGCAGGATGCCGACGGCGCCGCCCTCGGCGTTGACGTCGTAGATGTCGGCATTGACCATCAGCGGCGGCACCAGCAGCGCGACGGGCCGGTCCGCGGCCGGATCGTCGGGGAAGTAGTGGCGCAGCCGGTACATCCGCTTACGCTCGGTGACCTCGAAAGGCGAGGACTCCACATCGTGGGCGAGGCCGCCGAAACGGATGACCTCGAGACCGTTCTGCGCGGTCGCCATCAACCGCCGCGCCGGCCCCGTCAGGGTTCTCGTATCGAATTTCACAACCACTCCCAGCCCTTGTGCCCTGCGCTCACACCTTCACGCCCCCTGCGTGCGGGTCGAGCCTGCCACATCGACAGCCTACTGCGGCCCCGTTGTGATCGGTCCCATCCGCGATCACAGGTTGCGCTCGGGAGGGGTGCGGGCGCGCCCGGCGGCACACGGTTTCGGCGAATATGGTCGCGCACCACCGGCTGAGTCCTACCGTGGATCACGGAACGCCGTTGTAGCGCATGACTATTCGATCAGATGTCCAGTTCGCCGGGCCGGTCCCGAGTCTCATTCTCTTCCGGTGGCGAAAACCGGTTCCGATCGGTTTCTCCGACGACGTCCGGCGGCCGGTCGGACGCGGTGAGCTGGATCGACGCCCACTACGGGTGCACGATCCATCCGCGTGGCGAGTATTTCCGGGCGATGACGGCCCACGGCCCGGTCCTGATCGCGCTCACCGACCTGACGTCGGCGACCGTCCCGTACCGGGAACTTCGTACGCGGTGCGAGCCGGCGCCCGGGGTGGAGGAACCGTTTCTCACGTCCTGTCGCGAGGGTAGTTTCCGCTACCTGCTCATAGCCGCCGATAAGGTAGGGCGGTGACCGGCACCCACACCACCTCCACCGACGGCACGGTCGACCGCGAGTCCCTGCCCGTCGAACTGGTCGACGAGCAGGGCCGCGCGACCGGAATCTGCCCGGTGTCCGACGCCCACACCGCGCCCGGACGGCTGCACCGCGCATTCTCGGTGCTGCTGTTCGGGCCGGACGGGCGGGTGCTGCTGCAGCAGCGGGCCGCGGTCAAGACCCGGTTCCCGCTGCGCTGGTCCAACACCTGTTGCGGACACCCGGGGCCGGGCCAGTCCCTCGCCGAGGCCGCCGCTGTCCGGCTGGGCGAGGAACTGCGGATCGGCGCGCAACTGCGTGAGGTCGGGGTCTATCGCTACCGGGCCGACGATCCCGCGACCGGTCGGGTCGAGGACGAATGGGATCACGTACTGATCGGTGAGTTCACCGGCGTGCCCGACCATCCCGACCCGGCCGAAGTAGCCGCGCTGCGCTGGGCGGATCCCGAGCGGCTGGACGCCGATATCGCTTCCGCCCCAGCGGATTTCACGCCGTGGCTGCACGGTGTGCTGGCCACGGCGCGCGCCGGGCATTGAGCCGGCTCACAGATCCAGCAACCAGTCGTTGGGGGCGAACAGTTCGAAGTGGACCCGCTCGTCGGCCACACCGGCGGCCTTCAGCTGCGCCCGCGCCGCCTGCAGGAAGCCGGTGCCGCCGCACAGGTAGATCTCGGCGCCCGCGGGCAGCTCGATGCCGGTCAGCGACAGCAGGCCCGCATGCGCGCCGGCGCTGGGCTCCTCGTACCAGACGTGCAGTTCGGCGTCGGGCAGACCGGCGACCAGATCGGCCTGGGTGCCGCGCAGCGGGTGCGTGGACTCGGCCCGGTCCGCGTGCAACGCCAGCACCCGGCGCGGCGATCCGGTGGCCGCGAGATATTCCAGGATTCCGACCATCGGGGTGACGCCGATGCCGGCCGAGATGAGCACCAGCGGTGTCCGCGCGGCGGTGTCGATGGTCAGATCGCCGAACGGCAGCGTGATCTGCAGCCGGTCGCCCACCTCGACGTCGGTGTGCAACCACGACGACACCTCCCCCTCGGGCCGGTCACCGACGGCGGTGACACGACGCACCGCGAAGGCCAGCCGACCGGCACCGGGCGCGTTGACGAGGCTGTACTGGCGCAGCTGGCGGGCGCCGTCGGGCAGGTCGGCGCCGACCGAAACATATTGTCCGGGAACGAATTCGGGAAGCGGCGCGGCCGCGTCGGCGGATTCCACGACGAAGGTGACGGTGTCGGCGGGATCCTCGATACGCTGCACCACCCGGACCTCGCGGAAGACCGCGCCCGGTTCGACACCCGCGCCGGAGTACAGCTCGTTCTCGAATCCCATCAGGGTGTCGGCCATCAGCCAGTAGACCCGGTCCCAGGCGGCCGCTACCTCGGCGGTGACGGCCTCGCCCAGCACGTGCACGATCGCCGCGAACAGATGCTCGTGCACGACCGGATACTGGTCGGGCACCACCCCGAGCGAGGCGTGCTTGTGGCCGATGCGGGCCAGCAGTTGGCGCGGATGCGGCAGGTTCGGATCGACGAGGTGGATGGCGAATGTGGCGATCGAGGCGGCCAGCGCGCGCTGCTGCTCCCCCTGGGCCTGATTGCCGCGATTGAACACGTTGCGCAGCAGATCGGGGTGTGCGGCGAAGAGGCGGCGGTAGAACTCGGCGGTGATGTCGTCGATCCGCGCCCCGATCACCGGCAGGGTCGCCCGCACGATCTCGGCGTGGTGTGGTTCCAGTTCGGCGATGGTGTCCAGGGCCGATGTCGACGCGGTCGTCATGGTGAAACTCCTCTTCGAGCAACAATTCCGGTGAATCACCGGACGAATTCCACGGTAACCATTTCCGGTGTTTCGAATCCAATTCCGAGGCCGTGTGTTCAATTACGGCTCCGGTTGCGGATTATGTTGTCCGCGCCACATTTTCGTCCCGATACAGCGAAATGCGCTGTTACGCCGAAGATGTTGGCGCACAGCGCAGTACGAAGACGTGCGAATCAGGAGACGGCGGGGACATCGGCCGCGAAACCGCCGAACGGCAATGCCGGCGACGCCGACAGATGCAGTAATTGCTGCGTCCGCCGATCGACCAGATCGCCGAGGGTATAGCGGTCGAGTTCGCGATAGAACGACTCCTGCGCCTCGGCCAGTATCCGCCGCAGGCGACACGCCCCGGCGATCGGACAGGGATGGTCGCCCACGCAGTCGACCACCTCGGCCGCGCCTTCGAGACCGCGCACGATCTGCCCGACGGTGGCGGCGCGACCGGCGTCGGTGAGGAAGATGCCGCCGGCGCGACCCCGCTGCGAGGCCACCAGCCCCAGTTCGGAGAGTTTGGTGACGGCCTTGGCGACGTAGTGCTCGGAGGCGTTGACCTGCCGGGCGATCAGCTTCGCGGTCACGCGCTCCTCGGCGCCGCTGCTCACCGCGAGCCGCATCATCGCCCGCAGCCCCAGATCGGTGAAGCGCGACAACTGCATTTTCCCAGGCTACTTAATTCCGCCTTTCGAAAGCGCATTCAGCGGTGTGGGGTCAATTACCCCGCCTCGTGCCGATTTTGCGGCCCGGCTCACACCCGCCGCTCGTGCGTCCGGCTACCCGGATTCGCGGCGACCGTCTGGCAGCATGGCCGCATGGAGCTGATCGGATTCGATCGCATCAGCGCGGCGCAGAAGATGCTGGCGCCCGTCATCCGCCGCACCCCCGTCATCGCCTCGCGGGTCCTGTCCGAGCGCACCGGCGCCGATGTGCGGCTCAAATGCGAGAACCTGCAGCGGACGGGATCGTTCAAACCGCGCGGCGCGTACTTCCGCATCGCCAATCTCGCCCCGGAGGAACGCACCCACGGTGTGGTGGCCGCGAGCGCCGGCAATCATGCGCAGGGAGTCGCTTGGGCCGCAACGACTTTGGGTATCGCCTCGACGGTGTTCATGCCGGTCGGAGCGCCGCTGCCGAAACTCGTCGCCACCCGCGCCTACGGCGCCACCGTGCATCAGGTGGGCGAGACGGTGGACGAGGCGCTGCTCGCGGCCCAGGAATTCGCCGAGCGGACCGGGGCGACGCTGATCCATCCGTTCGACCATCCGGATATCGTCGCGGGCCAGGCGAGCGTCGGATCGGAATTGCTCGAACAGTTTCCGGACGTCGGCACCGTTCTGGTGCCGACCGGGGGTGGCGGACTGCTCGCGGGGATCGCCGCGGCCCTGCATCCGATCGCGCCGCAGGTGCGGGTGATCGGCGTCCAGGCGGCGCTGGCGGCCGCCTGGCCCGATTCGCTGCGTTCCGGCGAACCCGTTGCCTTGCAGCGCATGTCGACGATCGCCGACGGTATCGCCGTGGGACGGCCGGGTGAGGTGCCGTTCGCCCATGTCATCGCCCACCAGCCGACGATCGTCACCGTGGGCGAGGACGCGCTCTCGGCGGCCGTGCTGCTGTGCCTGGAACGGGCGAAACTCGTCGTGGAACCGGCGGGCGCGGCGGCGGTCGCGGCCCTGCTGAGCCTTCCGGCCGACGAACTGCGCCTGCGCGGACCGGTCTGCGCGATCATCTCCGGCGGCAATGTGGACCCGATCCTGCTGACCCGCATCATCGGCCACGGACTCAGCACCGGCGGGCGCTACCTCGCCGTGCGGATCACCATTTCGGATCGCCCGGGCAGTCTGAGCCGGCTACTCGATGCCGTGGCGGGCACCGGGGCGAATGTGCTCGACGTGGTGCACGCGCGCACTCCGGCCGGTCTGGCCATCGACGAAGTGGAGGTGCAGCTGACCCTCGAGACCCGCGGCCCCGCCCATCGCGCCGATGTTCTCGGCGCGCTCGAGCATGCGGAATACGCTGTGCGCGTCCAGGATTGAGCTACCCGCGTCAGTGCGCGCCGCCCAGTTCCAGCGCCAGCACCCCGGCGATCAGGAGCCCGATGCCGCCGATCTGCACGGCCGAGAGCGGCTCGTCGAGGAACAGCGCGCCGATCGTGGCGACCAGCGCCACCCCGATCGCCGACCACACCCCGTAGGCGACGCCGACCGACATCCCCCGCTTCAGGGCCTGCGACAGGAAGAGGAACGCCGCCACGTAGCCGACCACCACGACGATCGAGGGCACCAGCTTGGTGAATCCCTCGGACAGCTTCAGCGACACCGTCGCCGACACCTCGGTCACGATGGCCAATCCGAGAAAGAGGAACATCATGCGCGCACGATATCTGGCGGGGGTTGAAGGGCCCGCACGGTCCGGACCCACGGGCCGCTGGTTCAGCCCAGCCAGGTGCGGGCGTCGGCGGCCGTGGTGCGGACCTCGCCCAGCTGTTCGGCGACCCGGACACCGGCGGTACCACCGCGGGAGTTGCGGGAGGCGATGGACCCCTGCACCGTGAGCACCTCGCGCACCTGCGGCGTCAAAGCCGGGTCCACGGCGGCGAACTCGGCATCGGACAACTCGTCCAGGCCGACGCCCCGCGCCTCGGCGGCGCGCACGCACGCCCCGGCCGCCTCGTGCGCCACGCGGAACGGAACACCTTGGCGCACCAGCCATTCCGCGATATCGGTGGCCAGGGTGTATCCGGCGGGCGCCAATTCGGCCATCCGCTCGGTGTGAAAGGTCAGGGTGGAGACCAGACCGGCGATGGCGGGCAGCAGAA
Source organism: Nocardia violaceofusca NBRC 14427 (assembly GCF_963869435.1). Classification (NCBI taxonomy): domain Bacteria; kingdom Bacillati; phylum Actinomycetota; class Actinomycetes; order Mycobacteriales; family Nocardiaceae; genus Nocardia; species Nocardia violaceofusca. The sequence goes on along the minus strand of NZ_CAWMPM010000021.1, from coordinate 126,210 downwards.
GTTCCAGCTGTGCCACCGAATCGAACAGCGGCTCCTTGTCCTCCTGCAGATCCCGGTTGTAGGCCAGCGGTTGCGCCTTGAGCGTGGCCAGCAGACCGGTGAGGTTGCCGATCAGGCGACCGGCCTTACCGCGGGTCAGCTCCGACACGTCGGGGTTCTTCTTCTGCGGCATGATCGACGACCCGGTCGACCAGGCATCGGCAAGGGTGATGTAGCCGAATTCCGGTGTGCTCCAGATGATGATCTCCTCCGCCATCCGCGACAGATCGACCGCGATCATCGCGAGGACGAAGGCGGCCTCGGCGGCGAAGTCGCGCGCGGAGGTCGCATCGATCGAATTGGCCGCGGCGGCATCGAAATCCAGATCGGCGGCGATCGCTTCGGGGTCGAGGCCCAGCGAGGAACCCGCGAGTGCGCCCGAACCGTACGGGGAGATCGCCGCGCGCTTGTCGAAATCGCGCAGCCGGTCCACGTCACGCAGCAGCGGGTGCGCGTGGGCGAGCAGCTGATGGGCCAGCAGCACCGGCTGGGCCGCCTGCAGATGGGTCTTGCCGGGCATCACCGCATCCGGATGCGCCGCGGCCTGCTCGACCAGGGCGTCGACGACCTCGAGCACGCCGAAGGCGATGCGGCGCACCGCCTCACGCAACCACATGCGGAACAGGGTGGCCACCTGATCGTTGCGCGAACGCCCCGCACGCAACCGGCCGCCGAGTTCGGGGCCGACCCGATCGATCAGACCGCGTTCGAGCGCACCGTGCACGTCCTCATCGGATTCGGCCGGGGTGAACGCGCCGGAGGCGACATCGGCCGCGAGCCGGTCGAGCCCGTCCAGCATGCCCGCCAGATCGGCCTCCGACAGCAGTCCCGCCTTGTGCAGCACCCGAGCGTGGGCCTTGGACGCGCGAATATCGTGGGGCGCCAGCGCCCAGTCGAAATGGGTCGATTTGCTCAGCGCCGCCATGGCGGCGGCGGGGCCGGAGGCGAAACGCCCACCCCACAGCGCGCCCTCGTTGGTGGCTTGGCTCATCGGTTCTCGTCTCCTCGTGTGGCGGTCATCAGAATGTGGTGGTCCAGTTCGGCGCGAGCGGCCTCGGGCTGCGCACGGCCGTGGTCGATCAGGAGGGTGACCGGATCGCCGGTCGTGACGGCCCAGCCGCGCGCGGTGAACCACTCGCGCGGGTCGGTGCGGCCCTCCCACGGGTACCAGAGTTCTTCGAGGTTCAGCGTGATCCCGGCCTCGGCGAGCAGTCGCTTGCGACGCTCCCGCGCCGTGCGCAGCGCGGGCGAATCCTCGCGCCGGCCGCGCCCGATGTTCAGGGCGATCCGGCTGCCGGGCGCGCTGAGCGCCGCGATATCGCCGAACAGCCGGTCCTGTGCCTCGCCGGGCAGGTAACGCAGCAGCCCCTCCGCCAGCCAGGCGGTCGGCGCGGTGGGATCGAAACCGTTGTCCCACAACTCCTTCGGCCAATCCTGGCGCAGATCCACGCCGATCGCGCGCCGGTCGGCGGCGGGTCGCACGTCGGCGAGCACGGAGTTCTTGAACTCCAGCACCTTCGGCTGATCGATTTCGAAAACCACGGTGCCGGAGGGCCATTCGAGCCGGTAGGCGCGGGCATCGAGTCCGCTGGCGAGAATCACGACCTGCCGGATACCGGCGGCGGAGGCGGCGGCGAAGTACTCGTCGAAATAGACCGTGCGAGCGATGAGCATCGCCGCCAGCGAGCTGTAGCCGGTTTCGCCTGGCCCGTCCGCACCGGAACGGTCGTCGCCGGAGTCTGCCGTGCCCTCGCTCCCTGCGGGATCGGCGCCGCCCGATGCCGCCCCGATCCGAGCGCGCATGATGCGGCTCCAGCCCGACCCGGCGGCCTCGACCAGACGCGCGGCGTAGGGATCGCGGAACAGCGCATCCGGGCGCCGGGTTTCGGCCGCCCGCATCGCCGCCACACCGAGGGCGGTCGCGCCGACACTTTCGGTGATATCCCAGCTGTCGTCGTCACTGCGCACGGACATCTCCTCCCGTTGGGGCTGCGTCGCCTTCTACACGATGCGCACCCTGCGGTCGTGCGGTTCCGCCCGGTGGCAGGCTACTCCGGGATCGGCCCGGCCGAATGCTCGACCGGGCCCGCGGCGACGCCTACTTCTTGGACAGGTCCCGGCGCGCGGCGACCTTGGAGGACAGGCCGTGGATCTGGACGAAGCCCTTGGCCAGCGACTGGTCGAAGCTGTCGCCCTCGTCGTAGGTGGCCAGGTTGAAGTCGTAGAGCGACTCCTCGCTGCGGCGGCCGTTGACGACGACGTTGCCGCCGTGCAGCACCATCCGCACCTCGCCGGAGACGTGCTGCTGGGTGTCGCGCACGAAGGCGTCCAGGGCCCGCTTGAGCGGGGAGAACCACAGGCCGTCGTAGACCAGCTCGCCCCAGCGCTGCTCGACCTGGCGCTTGTAGCGGCCGAGTTCGCGCTCGACGGTGACGGCCTCGAGTTCCTGGTGCGCGGTGATCAGCGCGATCGCGCCCGGGGCCTCGTAGATCTCGCGGCTCTTGATGCCGACGAGGCGGTCCTCGACCATGTCCAGCCGGCCCACGCCCTGGCGACCCGCGCGCTTGTTGAGTTCGGTGATGGCCTCGAGCACGCTGACCGGACGGCCGTCGATCGCGATCGGCACACCCTTGTCGAAGGTGACGATCAGTTCGTCGGGCGCCTCGAAGTTGACGGTCGGGTCGACGGTGTAGTCGTAGACGTCCTTGGTCGGCGCGTTCCACAGATCCTCGAGGAAGCCGGTCTCGACCGCGCGGCCCCACAGGTTCTGGTCGATCGAGAACGGCGACTTCTTGCTCACCGTGATCGGCAGCGCGTTCTCCTCGGCGAAGGCGATGGCCTTCTCGCGGGTCCACGCGTAGTCGCGCACGGGGGCGATGACGTTCAGATCGGGCGCGAGCGCGCCGATGCCGACCTCGAAGCGGACCTGGTCGTTGCCCTTACCGGTGCAGCCGTGGGCGACGGTGGTGGCGCCGTGATATTCGGCGGCCTCGACCAGGTGCTTGACGATCAGCGGGCGGCTGATCGCGGACACCAGCGGGTAGCGGCCCATGTAGAGGGCGTTGGCCTGCACGGTCGGCAGGCAGTACTCGTCGGCGAATTCGTCGCGGGCGTCGACCACGATGGCCTCGACCGCGCCGCAGTCCAGTGCGCGCTGGCGCACCACGTTCATGTCCTCGCCGCCCTGGCCCAGATCGATCGCGACGGCGACCACCTCGGCCCCGGTCTCCTTGCCGATCCAGCTGATGGCAACGGAGGTGTCCAACCCGCCGGAATAGGCGAGTACGACGCGATCGGCCATATCTGATGCTCCTCAGGTTCGTGCGTATGCGTAGGTGGGTGCGCGATGTCACCGGTGCGATGTGCCGCCGCTACCCGCCCTCGGACGGCTCACATCAACTACAAATGATTATGCATGATGATGCAATCCCATTCATAACCGGGGGTGGGCATACCACCGGCCGGAGCACCCCGGCGCCCCCGCCGGATCGGACAACTACGGACATTCACCCCGAAACCTCTGGGCCTCAATGAGATTGCCGAAACCGGGTATCACCGATATGTCACCCTGATAGCGAACGGCCTCGGATGCCCCGGGAAAGGCGGACCCATGCTCTCCACGTTTGCAGGTTATTTCGGCACGATCGGATCCGATGTGCTGGCGATCGGCCAATCGGTGATCACCCTCATCTCCGACCTCATCGGCGCGGACGGCGCGGGCACGCCGGGCGGCGGCCTCGGCGGGAGCTACCCGCCCGGACAGTATCCCCTGGCCTGAGCCGCAGGACGTGAGTTGCGGGCTCGCGTGCCGAGTGGTGCGAGCCGGGCACTCATCCGAAGCTGACCCGGTCGAGCCAGAAGTCGAACAGTGCCCGGTCGCCCAGAATCTCGATCTCGGCGGCCTCGACCGCCCGGCGACGGTAGATCACCAGCAGGAGTTCGGTGAGGGGTCCGCGAACCGCGACCGCGGCGCGCTCGTGGGCCCGCCGCCAGCCGATGGTCTCGCCGGTGAGATCGACGATCCATTCGGCACGGAGGTCCTCCGGCGTGTCGGTGGCATGGAAGTGCAGGGTGCGGCCGGGTCCGAGCAGTTCCCGGGATTCGGGTTTGTAGTCGAACATGACCGGCAGCGAGGCCAGTTCCAGCCATTCGTCGATGGCGTCCGCGGCCACGTCCGGCGCGGCGTGATAGCCGGCACCCAGGGCGAGCGTGGCGTCCGCCCGGTGGATCAGCGTTTCGTGAGTGAAGCGGCGGGCGTAGAAGTCCGTGGTCGGCACGACCGGCACCGGAGTCCAGAGCTCGAGGCCGGGCCCGGCCCGGCGAAGTTCGGCGGACAGATCCGCGGCGCCCTCCGCAAGCCAGCCGCGCAGTTCTTCGGGATCCTCGTCCAGATATCCGGACAGATCCCGGAACGCGAAGTCGTCCTCCGGCAACGGTTCTCGCACCCGCCCCGCGACCGCCGCCCGCGCCCACCGCTGTGCGCCGCCGAGGTGACGACCCAACTGCCCGACGGTCCAGCCCGGGCAGCTCGGTACGGGAACCGCGGTGTCGGCGTGCGCGAGCGCGGCACGCAGCAACTCGGTCTGGGCCACGATCTCATCGCAATACCGCTCGAAGGTCAGCGCCATGCGCACACCCTAGGAACGGGCACCGACATGTTCGCGGACCGGACGCGTCAGGACTCGCCGAGAACGCCGGTGACGATCCGGCGAATCCGCTCGTAGTCGGGATCGGCGGGACCCGGTCGCCGGTCGGGCCACTCGCCCGGCGCGTCCTCGATGCCGAACAGAACCGCGGTGAAGCGCGGATGGATTGCGCGAGAGAAGATGTCGTCCACCGCGGCCGGCGCCTCGGATTCGGGCAACTGCCACCGCGCCGCGACGAATCCGGTGAGGTTGCGCCGTGTGGTCGCGAAAATGGCGTCGTAGAAGTCGGCGGCGGCGGCCGGCACCCGCTCCGCCTCGGCGATCACCAGCCGGCAGGTTCGCACCGACTGGACCCACACCACCGACCACAGGAATCCGAGGCAATATCCGGTCACCGCGTCCAAGCGGTCGTCACCGTAGTCCTCGGGAGTCCCCAGCCGGTTCAGATGCAGACCCCGCACGAAGTCGACGACGGCGAGGAACAGCGCGTCCTTGTTCTCGAAATGCGCGTACAGAGTTCGCTTCGAGGTTTCGGCGCGCGCGGCCAGCACATCCATCGACGTCCGCTCGAACCCGACCTCGAGGAAGACGTCCTTGGCCGTCCACAGGATGTGTTCGCGCAGTCGATCGCCACGCCTCGCCATGTGGTCTTCCCTTCCGTCAAAGTAAACGGTACGGTGTAGTTTACTTACATCGCACTCGTTCGGGAGTAGCTCATGATCGTCGTCACCACACCTACAGGCAGTATCGGCCACCAGATCCTCGACCTCGTCGCCGACAGCGACCAGCCGATCCGGGTGATCGCCCGAGATCCGGCGCGCCTGCCCCCGCACATCCGCGAGCGGGTCGACGTGGTGCAGGGGTCGACCTCCGATCGCGAGGTTGTCGCCGCCGCGCTGAAGGGTGCCGACACCGTGTTCTGGCTGGTGCCGCCGAATCCGTCGGCGTCCAGCGTCCCCGGGCACGTCCTGGAATTCGTGACGCCGCTGTGCGGGGCGCTCGACAGCGTCGGCCGGATCGTCGCCGTATCGAGCCTGGGTCGCGCAGGCGGCCGTAAAGCGGGCCAGATCTCGGCGATCTTCGCCATGGACGCGCTGATCGAGAGCAGCGGGGTGCATTATCGGTCGCTGTGCCCGCCCGGATTCATGGACAACATGCTCCGGCAAGTCGATCCGATCCGGAACCTGGGGACCTTCTTCGGCACCATCTCCGGCGATCTCCGCGCACCCACGTGCGCCACCCGGGATATCGCTGCCGTCGCGGCACGACTGCTGCTCGACGAGTCCTGGACCGGACAGGACAGCGTGGAGATCCGTGGCCCGGAAGATCTGTCGCACAACGAGATGGCGCGCATCATGTCCGAGGTGCTCGGTCGCTCGATCACCTACCAGCAGGTCCCGGCGGCCGACTACGCGGCGTCGCTGACGGCACACGGGATGAGCGCGGCCTGGGCGCAGGGCCTGGTGGATATGTCGGCCGCGGTCGAGGACGGCCTCTACGACACGCCGCGCACACCGGAGTCCTACTCCCCCACCGGTTTCCGGCAGTGGTGCGAGGAGGTGCTCGCCCCGGCCGTCGCCGGCTGATCCGTCCGATTCACGTCGCAGGTCCGGAATGTCGGCGGAATCGGCGGGCTGCCGCGTCCGGTTCGGCCAATCCCATTGATCGCCAACATGTTCCGGTCGGCCGGGAATCCGTGCATGAGCGCTTGGTTTCGAATACCATCCGAACGACACGATCCCGCGCCGACAGGACTGTGATGACCGCATCCGACAGCAATGCGACCTCCGATGCCGAGGCGCCCAGCAGTGCCCGCATCTACGACTACGCATTGGGCGGCAAGGACAACTACGAAGTCGACCGCCGCGCCCTCGAGCAGGTCATGGAGGGCTTTCCGACGGTCCGGATCGCGGCCCGGCACAACCGCCAGTTCATGCATCGTGCGGTCGGCGTCCTCGCCGACGCCGGAGTGAAACAGTTCCTCGACATCGGCACGGGCATCCCGACCGAACCCAATCTGCATCAAGTGGCACAGGAGCGGGCGCCGGAGGCCCGCGTGGTGTACGTCGACCACGACCCGGTGGTGCTGGCTCACGCGCGCGCCCTGCTCGCGGGATCGCCCGAGGGCCGCACCACCTTCATTCGGGCCGACCTCACCGATCCCGAGGCGATCCTGTCGGCACCGGAATTGCGCGAGACCCTCGATCTGGCCAGTCCGGTGGCGTTGAGCCTGGTCGCGGTGCTGCATTTCCTGTCCGCCGACCAGAATCCGGCCGGCGTGCTGAAGACCCTGCTCGACAACCTCGCGCCCGGCTCGTTCGTCATCGCGTCACACATCACCGCCGATCTGGACCCGGAAGGGATGGACCGGGCGCTCGAGATGTATCGCCGCAGCGCCGTCTACGCGCAGGCTCGCACCCGCGACGAATTCACCGCCTTCTTCGACGGCCTCGAACTGCTCGATCCGGGCGTGGTCGCGGTGAACCGCTGGCGTCCCGGCATCGAACCCCCGTCCTGGCTCGACAAGCAGGTCAACTGCTGGGGCGCGGTCGCCCGAAAGCCGTAGCGCCGCACGCTCACCCGCGCCAGTCCGGATCGCGGCCGAGGAGGGCCACGATGGCGTCCAGCGGCGGGCGGGATCGGTCCTCGGCCAGCCGGGGGCGATAGGCGCCGCCCGGGCCGTTGAGCGGACTGCCGGGCGCGGTGATCGAGCGTGCGATGGGCAGGGCCGCGGTCAGCAATCGCGCCGGCACCGGGCAGGGACGGCGCAAAGCCCGGGCGAGATCCCAGCGGTGGGTGAGCATGTCCACCAGATGGACGCCGAGCACGTGTTCGATGGGCAGCGAGCCCGACCGCGGCAACGCGACCACCTCGCCGGAACGCTCCATCGCGGCGATCCACCGGGCGGTGATCTGCGCGAACACCTCGCGCGGATCGTGCACGCCGTCGAGCGTGGTCCCGAGCACGGAGGCGTTGACCGCCTCGTGACGCTCGTTCATATGGGCGATCAGGTCGGCGACATTCCATCCCGCGCACGGCGTCGGCGCGGTGAGATCCGCGTCGTCGAGTGTGACCACGTCGTGGCCGATCAGGGCCAGAGCCATCGCGTCCAGCCGCAGAAGTTCGCTCATGACAACACCTTTCAATCTTAGCGAACGAGCGTTCGCCAAATGACTATAGCGAACGATCGGCCGCTATGCTGGGCTCATGTCTCCTCGCCGTTCCGCCGCGGACGCCGCCCACACCCGAGAGCGCATCATTTCGGCCGCGGTCGACCAGGCCTCGCTGATCGGCGTGGAGGGGGTGACCATCGGATCGCTCGCCGAGAGCCTGGAGATGAGCAAGGCCGGGGTCGTGGGGCCCTTCGGATCGCGTGAACAGTTGCAGCTGAGCGCATTGGAACAGGCCGGGACGATCTTTCGAGCGGCGGTGATCACCCCGCTGGACGGGTTACCGCCGGGCACCGAACGGCTGACGCGTCTGATCGACAACTGGATCGGCTATCTGGCCGAATGCCCGTTTCCGGGAGGCTGTTTCGTCACCGCGGCCTCGGCCGAACTCGACGGCCGGCCGGGGGTGCTCCGCGACCGCCTGCGCGCGTATGTGGAAAGCGCCCGCGCAGCGCTGAAATCCGAAATCGTTGCGTACCAGGCGGAATCGAATGGGCCTCATCGTCGGGTCGACGAGCTGGTCACCACGGTCATCGGCATCACGATGGCGGTCAACCAGGAAATACAGCTACTCGACGATCCCCACGCCGCCGAACGCGGGAGGGCGGCACTTCGAGCGGCCGTGGGGCTGACACCGTGACGCACACGTACCAGGCGGGTCGATCCCCGATTCGGCCGTCTACGCCAGGTGTTCGATCTTCGCGGCCAGTTCCGCACCCGTCATGGGTTCGCGGGCGATCACCGCGATTGTGTCGTCGCCGGCGATGGTGCCGACCACTTCGGGCAGGGCCGCGCGGTCGAGCGCGCTCGCCAGGAAGTGCGCCGCGCCCGGCGGCGTGCGCAGGACCGCGAGGTTACCGCTGTGATCGGTGGAGACCAGCAGATCGCCGAGCAGTTTCGAGAGCCGGGACGTACCGCCGGTGACGCCGCGCACGGGGCTGCCGTCCTCGGGAACGACGTAGATTCCGGCGCCACCGTCGGCCGCGCGCAGCTTCACCGCGCCGAGCTCGTCCAGATCGCGCGACAGCGTGGCCTGGGTGGTTTCGATACCCTCGTCGGCGAGCAGGGCCGCCAACTCGGTCTGGCTGCGAACCGCGTTGGCGGACAACAGTTCCACGATGCGCTGCTGGCGCCCGGCGCGGGTGCGCGCGATGGCCGGGCCGGTGCGCGGACCCTCCGATCCGGCAGCCGACCCGTTCGCTCTCGCCGTGCTCACGCCGCACCGCCCGATCGTCGCTCCAGCAACCACACCAGCAGCGCCTTCTGGGCGTGCAGCCGATTCTCGGCCTCGTCCCACACCACACTGTGCGGCCCGTCGAGCACCTCGTCGGTGATCTCCTCGCCGCGATGCGCCGGAAGGCAGTGCAGTACAACCACATCCGAGGCGGCGTGGCTGAGCAGCTCGGCGTTCAGCTGGAACGGCCGGAACGGGCCGACCCGGTCGAGGCCGTCGTTCTCCTGTCCCATCGAGGTCCAGGTATCGGTGACCAGGGCGTCGGCGCCGGTGGCCGCCGCGACCGGATCGTCGGTCAGGGTGATCGTGGCGCCGGTTTCGGCGGCCCGTTTGCGGGCGGCCTCGAGCACCCAGTCGTAGGGCCGGAAACCCTCGGGCGCGGCGATGGTGACGTCCAGCCCGGCGGTGACGCCGCCCAGCAGTAGCGAATGCGCCATATTGTTCGCACCGTCGCCGAAGTAGGTGAGTTTGCGACCGGCGAGCTCGCCTTTTTGCTCCCGCAAGGTCAGCAGATCGGCCAGCACCTGGCAGGGATGGAATTCGTTGGACAGCGCGTTCACCACCGGAACCGTTGCCGCCGAGGCCATCTCGTCGAGCCGATGTTGTTCGAAGGTCCGCCAGACGACGGCGTCGACATAGCGCGAGAGCACCCGGCCCGTATCGGCGAGGGTTTCCTCACGGCCCAGCTGGGTGTCGCGACCGTCGACGACCACCGCGTGCCCGCCCAGTTGCGCGATGCCCATCTCGAAGGAGAATCGGGTGCGGGTGGAGTTCTTCTCGAAGATCACACCCACGCCGCGCGGCCCCTCCAGCGGCCGCCGGGAGATCGGCGCCACCTTCAATTCCGCTGCCAGCGCGAGGATTTCGGCCTGTTCGGCGGGCGTGACGTCGTCGTCACGCAGGAAATGCCGCACCATGGTCACTCACTCTCCTGGGAAGCCGCGTCGAGGATGCCGGGCAGATCGGCGAGGAAACCCTCCGCCTGTGCCTCGGTCAGGATCAGCGGCGGGGCCAACCGGATCACATTCGGCTTCGGCGGGTTGATCAGATAGCCGGCGGCGCGCGCGGCCGCCTCGACTTTCGCCGAAACGTCCTGGGTCAGTTGGATTCCGATGAGCAGCCCCGCGCCGCGCACGTGGTCGATCAGCGGATGGCCGAGGTCCTCGATGCCGTCGATCAGCGTCTTGCCGACCGATTCGACATGGGCCGCCAGTCCCTGCTCGTCGATGGTCCGCAGCACCGCCAGCGCCGCCGCGGCGCTGACCGGATTACCGCCGAAGGTGGTGCCGTGCAAGCCGGGAGTGAGCAGCTCCGCCGCCGGGCCCTGCGCCAGCACCGCGCCGATGGGCAGGCCGCCACCGAGCCCCTTGGCCAGCGTCATCACATCGGGCACGATGCCCGCGGCATGATGGGCGAAAAACGGTCCGGTGCGGCAGATTCCGGTCTGCACCTCGTCGAGGATCAGCAGCGCACCGTGCTCGGAGGTGATCCGGCGGGCCTCGGCCAGATAGTCCAGCGGCGGCACCACCACGCCGCTCTCCCCCATGATCGGCTCGAGGAAGACTGCGGCGGTATCGGAATCCACCGCGGCGGCCAGCGCCGCGGCGTCGCCGTAGGGCACGTGCACGACACCGGGGGGCATCGGCTCGAACGGCGCCCGCTTCGACGGCTGTCCGGTCAGCGCGAGCGCGCCCATGGTGCGGCCGTGGAAGGCCTCGTCGCAGGCGACGATCTTGTGCCGTCCGGTGAGGCGTGCGATCTTGAACGCCGCCTCGTTGGCCTCGGTACCCGAATTGCAGAAGAACGCCCGGCCGTGTCCGATGCGGCCCGATCGGGGGCCCTCCGTGGTTACGCCGGCTGCCTCCTCCGGGCCCTGACCGATCGGGCCGTGTCCGTCACCGAAATGTGCGAGCAGCTTCTCGGCCAGCTCCAGAACCGGTTCGCTGACATAGAGATTCGAGACGTGGCCGAGGGTGCCGAGCTGCTGGGTAACAGCCTCCAGAATCGCCGGATGGGCGTGGCCCAGGCTGTTGACCGCGATACCGCCGAGGAAGTCGACGTAACGGTTGCCCTCGGCGTCGTACACGACCGCGCCCGAGCCGCGCACCAGCGCCACCTTCGGGGTGCCGTAGTTGTTCATCAGCGCGGACGACCACCGCTGCTGCAACTGCTCCGTACTCGTGACGTTGTCGCTCATGAGTTTGTCGTTCCTGCCGTCTCGGGAGGGGTCACCATCGTTCCGATACCTTCCCCGGTGAACAGTTCCAGCAGTACCGCATGCGGCACCCGGCCGTCGATCACGTGCGCGGTCGGGACGCCGGCCTCGACAGCGCGCAGGCATGCCTCCATTTTCGGCACCATGCCCGCGTCCAGGCTCGGCAGCAGTGCGGCCAAGGCGTCGGTATCGATATGGGTGGTCAGCGACGAGCGGTCGGGCCAATTCGTGTACAGGCCTTCGACATCGGTGAGCACCACCAGTTTCTCCGCGCCGATGCCCTGCGCCAGCGCCGCGGCGGCGGTATCGGCGTTGATGTTGTGTACCACGCCGTCGGCATCGGGCGCGATGGTCGACACCACCGGAATGCGCCCGGCGCGAACGAGATCCAGCACCGCGTCCGGATTGACGGCGGTGACGTCGCCGACCAGGCCGATATCGGTCTGCTCGCCGTCGACGGTGACGGTGCGGCGGGTGGCGGTGAACAGCCGCGCGTCCTCACCGGAGATGCCGACCGCGTACGGGCCGTGCGCGTTGATCAGCCCGACCAGTTCGCGGCCGACCTGACCGAACAGCACCATCCGCACCACATCCATCACCTCGGGGGTGGTGACGCGGAAGCCGCCGCGGAATTCGCCCTGCAACCCGAGCTTCTTCAGCATGGCGCTGATCTGCGGGCCTCCCCCGTGCACCACCACGGGATGCACGCCGACGGTGCGCAGGAACGCCATATCGGCGGCGAAGGCGTGTTTGAGGGTGTCGTCGATCATGGCGTTGCCGCCGTATTTGACGACCACGATCTTGTCGCGGAACTTCTGCAGCCACGGCAGCGCACCCGCCAGCACGTGCGCCTTGTCCAGTGCCGACAGATCCTGAGTGGTCACCGGAATCTCCGGTGTCGCTTCGGTGGTCATGAGCTGTAGGCCGAATTCTCTTCGACATAGCCGTGCGAGAGGTCGGTGGTGCGCACGGTGGCGGTGCCCTCGCCGAGGCCCAGTTCCACCAGCACCGCGATATCGGGACCGGACAGATCCACCTCTCGGGCGCCGGGAGCTCCGGTTCCGTTGACGCACACCGGATTTCCGTTGAACGACACGGTGACCCGATCGGGATCCAATTCGATGGGCGCGATGCCCACCGCGGCCAGCACCCGGCCCCAGTTCGGGTCGGAACCGAAGAACGCCGTCTTCACCAGCGAGTCGCGGGCGACCGCGCGGGCGGCGATCAGCGCCTCGTCCTCGCTCACCGCCCCGGTGACGGTGATCTCGACGCGCTTGGTGACGCCTTCGGCGTCGGCCATCAGCTGTGCGGCGAGGTCGTCGCAGACCGCCAGCACCGCGGCGTCGAGTTCGTCCTGGCTCGGAGTGACGCCGCTGGCGCCGTTGGCCAGCAGCAACACGGTGTCGTTGGTCGAGCAGGAGCCGTCGACGTCGAGCCGGTCGAAGGTCAGCCGGGTCGCATTGCGCAGCGCCGTATCCAGCTGCTGCGGGGTGGCGGCGGCGTCGGTGGTAACCACCACGAGCATGGTCGCCAGGGACGGGGCGAGCATGCCCGCTCCCTTGGCCATCGCGCCGACGTTCCATTTGTCGGCGTGGTGGAACGCGGCCTGTTTGGGCACGGTGTCGGTGGTCATGATGGCGTGCGCGGCGTCGGTGCCGCCGGACAGGCCGCCCGCCATCTCGTGCACGATCTCGGTCACACCGGGCAGCAGTTTGTCCATCGGCAGCCGGTCACCGATCAAACCGGTCGAGCAGACCGCGATTTCGCCCGCCCCGGTCTCGGTTCCCCAGTTGCTCAACGCTTTCGCCAGTTCCTCGGCGGTGGCATGGGTGTCCTGGAATCCGCCCGGGCCGGTGCAGGCGTTGGCGCCACCGGAGTTCAGGATCACCGCGCGCAGACGCCCGCTGGTGAGCACCTGCTGCGACCAGAGCACCGGCGCGGCCTTCACCTTGTTGCGGGTGAACACGCCCGCGGCTGCATAATCGGGCCCCTCGTTGAAAACCAGTGCCAGATCGAGCTTCCCGTTGGCTTTGATGCCTGCTGCGATGCCGGCGGCCCGGTATCCGAGCGGTGCGGTCACACCCTGGGTGCGGACCAGTTTGCCGCCGGCGATATCGGTGTCGGTCACGGTGCCACTCCTACGGTGGAAAGTCCGGCGGTCTCGTCGAGACCGAGAGCGAGATTCATCGATTGCACCGCGGCGCCCGCGGTGCCCTTGGTCAGATTGTCGATCGCGCCGATCACCACCAGCGTGCGCGCGGCGGTGTCGACGGCGACCTGCAGGGTGATGGCGTTGGAGCCGACCACCGAACCCGTCTGCGGCAGTACGCCTTCGGGCAGCAGGTGAATGAACGGTTCGTCGCCGTATGCCTTGTCGTACACCGCGCGGGCGGCGGCCAGGTCGGCCACCGCACCCGCGGCGTCGGGGCGCAGGCGTGCGGTGCAGGTGGCCAGGATGCCACGCGGCATCGGGGCCAGCACCGGCGTGAAAGAGACTGTGACATCGCCGATCTCGACGCCCGTGGCCGCGGCCGCGGCCTTCAGGTTCTGCGCGATCTCCGGCGTGTGCCGGTGTGCGCCGGCGATGTTGTAGGCGCGGACCGAACCCATCACCTCCGAACCCAGCAAACCCACATCGAGTTTGCGGCCGGCGCCCGAGGTGCCGCTCACCGCGACCACGGTCACCTCCGGTTCGACGATGCCCGCCCCGACCGCCGGGGCCAGGGCCAGACTCGACACCGTCGGATAGCAGCCCGGGACCGCGATGCGGGTGGCCCCGCGCAGCTGTTCGCGGGCGCCGGGCAGCTCGGGCAGACCGTAGGGCCAGCTGCCGGCATGCGGGGATCCGTAGTAGGTCTCCCAGTCCTCCGGATCGGTGAGCCGGAAGTCGGCGCCGCAGTCGATGATCACCGTGGACTCCGGCAGCTGCTGCGCGATGGCAGCCGACTGGCCGTGCGGCAGCCCGAGGAACACCACGTCGTGCCCGGCCAGCACCTCCACCGTGGTCGCTTCGAGCACCCGATCGGCCAGCGGCAGCAGATGCGGCTGTGACTGCGCCAGCTTGGTCCCGGCATTGGATCCCGCGGTCAGCGCCCCGATCTCGAGGCGCCCGGCTCGGTACTCCGGATGCCCCAGCAGCACACGCAGGACCTCACCGCCCGCGTATCCGCTCGCACCAGCTACCGCGACCCGCACCACGGGCCCACTCGAGGTATCCGCCATGTGATGATTATGCACGATCATGCAAGCTCATTCACGAGCGGGGTGCGGGACGTCGTCGAGGTGGCATATTCACCGCAGATTGCGCGGTGAATAGCGGCGGCTCGGAAAATGGGTTGGCGGCGGATAGTCGAGTTGATAGCCTCATGCGGTCCGACCTGATCACGCGAGGGGGTGAGTCCCATTTTCACGGCATTCCTTGGGCGCTCCCCGTTCTCACGATCGGACGTTTGACGCACGTCGTCATCGGGAGTGCTCGTCCGAGCGATCCCGAGAGGGGACGACAATGCATTCTTCCGAACTCATGGTGACGCGCATCGCGGACCGGCAGTGGCATGCGCTGACCGGCGACCGGCTGGTCGGTCGTGGTGAGGCGTCACCGCGGCCCGATGGGCGACTGTTTCTCAGCATCGACTCCTGGGAGGACGAGGCCTTCGATCGCCTCGCCGGCGCCATGCTGTCCGAGCTGCCGAAACCGCTGTACACGCTGGTCGACGAGGCCGATCTCGAGCTGACCACGCAATGGCGCCGGGCGGGTCTCGCGCCCCGGCGGCGCGAATGGGAATACCGGGTTCCCACCGATCCTGCGATCACAGGACTCGATTCGGCACCGCCGCCGGACATCGAGATCCTGAATTTCGGTGCGGCCGAAGCGCATTCACTGCGCGAACTGGACCGTACCGTACGCGCCGAAGTCGAGGCCACCGCCGGTTGGCACACCATGCCGGCCGAGGTGATCTCCCCACCGATCGATCCGGCGAACTACGTGGTGGCGGCCCAAGCCGGCCGGTACATCGGGTGGTGCCGGGTGGCGCAACCGACTCGGCTGCCGCGCATCGGACTGGTCGCGGTCCGCGCCGACGCACGCCGGCGCGGCATCGCCCGCGCCCTGCTGGGCCGGGCGCTCAGCTCGCTGCACCGCGCCGGGAAAACATGGGCAGCGGCCGAAATCGACGAATCCAACGCGCCGGCCACCGCCCTGTTCGAGGGCATCGGCGCCGAGCGGTCGAACAGCACGCTGGAGTTGGTGCGGCGATGAAGAAGGGAGCGATCGAAGTTCAGGGGCACGTCGTGGAATGCCTGCGTAACGCGACATTCACGGTGGAACTCCCCAACGGCCACCAGGTCCTGGCCCACCTGTCCGGAAAGGTCCGGATGAACTACATCAAGATCCTCCCGGACGATCGGGTCCTGGTGGAGCTGAGCCCCTACGACCTGACCAGGGGCCGAATCCTGTTCCGCTATCGGAGTTAGTGCCAGGACAGGACGGCGAAGTCCACCTATCCAGCGGAAATCAGCCACGATCTAGATTTGTTGCTGCAACAACAGTTATTGTTGTTGCAGCAACAAACTGGAGGCGGCCCATGATGTACTCGTTCACCGAAGAAGCCGTAATAGCAGGCGATATCGACCGGATCTGGGCGGTAGCCACGGACGTCGCACGCTGGGCCGAATGGGATCCGCACGAGGAGAAGGCCCGCCTCGACGGGCCGTTCGTCCCGGGAACCAAGGGGTGGGTGAAGCCCAAGGGAGCACCAGCGGGGCCGTTCACGATCGTCGCGGTGGAACCTGGCCAGTCGTGGACCAGCGAGGCGGGCCTGCCGTTCGGCAAGTTGCGGGGCCGGCGCACCTACGAGCCGCTCGGCGACGGCACGGTGCGGGTTTCCGAGAACGTCGAGGTCCACGGACCGATGGGACCGCTGTTCAAACTCATCTGGGAAAAGGGAATGCGGGCGGATATGCCGCGCACCTTCGCGGCCCTCGCGGCGGAAGCGGCACGGCGTGGCTGAACGACCGACGCGGGCAGTACCCCAGGGTCCGCTCCTGTCCCCTGGGTTCTGGTTGCATCACGCCGCCCTCGAGTGGCGAGCAACGCTGGAACGGAACCTGCGCCCGCTCGGGCTGACGCCGACTCAATTCAATCTGCTGGCCTCCACCGGATGGTTGGCGCGCCACGGCGCACGCCCCACTCAGCAGCAGGCGGCGGATATGGCGGGCACCGACCGGATGATGGCGTCGCGGGTAATCCGTGTCCTGGAGGAGCGCGGCATGCTCCGGCGCCACCCGGACCCCGCCGACGCCCGTGCCTTCCGGCTCGAACTCACCGCCGCGGGAAGAGATTTGGCGTCCGCGGCTATCAGGGTCGCCGTAGACACCGACGAACAGATCTTCGGCGCCCATGGCGATCAGCTGCGCGAACACCTCCGGCCGATCGCCGCCCACCGGGTACCGGCAGAACGGCCGACCGAGTGAGACGGCACCGCGCAACCTGATCCGGCAGGGGCGGAACGGACGCCGCGCCCCCACGCGGAATCTTCTCCGCGGCTGAACTATTCGTGCAAACCTCCGCGACAATGGCGGAAAACCGCAAAAATCCACGAGGTTTGCACGATTAGTTCACCGTCCCGCCGACAATCGCGCGTGGTGCGCCGGGTCGAAACCCGCGGGGCATTCCGACCGTCTCGCGCCGCGTGCCTGGAGTGCGGCTCCGGCGGCCCGGACACCCACCGGCCGTGCGGTGTGCCGCACCGGACATCCACAGGCGACTCGCTCTTCCGCACCGCGCGGTCGTCTTCTACGCCCCATGCGCGGTCCGGCTTCACTGTTGAGGAAGACGCGGTTCCGAAGGCGGCGCACCAATCGGGCCCGCATGGACAGTGGGAGCGGAGGATGAGTCCGGGTCGCTGGGCTGTTCCGGTGCGGATGGATAACCCGGTTGCGGGCCCGTTGGGGAAGGTGCGGCGGGGTGGTGGGCTTGGGCCGGCGGCATCGCGGCGGCGTGCGGACCCGCTACCAGGTGCGGGCCGGCGGCGTTCGGATCTCCCTGGACGCCCGACGGGGCTCCCGGATAACCCGGCACTCCCGGATAGGCCGGCGCGGGGGCGCCCGGATAGCCGGGAGCCGCGCCCGGATACGACGGCCACCCATGAGGCGCCGGCGGCGAAGGTTCGGCCGACGGGTAGACCACGGGAGCCGAATAGTTGGGCGCGACAGCAGGAGCCGGATAGCCGGGCGGGACGCCGGCGTGGGCCGCCGGTCCCGGATACGGCACAGCACCGGGGTAGCCGGGGATTGCCGACGGAGACACGGGGGTTACCGCGGAGTTCGACTTTCCCGCGATCACGGCTCCCACCGCGGCGAGAATTGCGATGGCAGCGGGTATCGCGAGCCAATTACCTCTGTCGGCCAACCGAACATAGGAGTCGATGCAGAGAACCACGATGTTCTGGGCGACCGTGACGAACAACGCGCCGGCGCCGAGCGCGGCAATGGTACGAACCCGGACGGATCCCGAACCGGAAATCGCCAGCAGAATGCCGCCGACCAGCGCGACGAGTGCGCACACCCAGAACGGGATCACGGCGGCACCCAAGCCGTACTCGAAGACGGAATAGCCTCCGCCCGAGACGACGAGTCCCCAGATGGATTGCGCGGCGGCGAGAATCGCCGCCACGGCTAAGGCGATACCCGCCGCGACGTCGACGGCAGCGCGCTTACCGGTAACTCTTGACCCCGAGAAAGGCTGAGCGCCAGGGTAATTCGGCGGCACACCCCAGCCCGGTGGTTGCGGTGCGGGATATCCGGGCTGGTACGGGTTCACCATAGGTCGGAGCTCCTTGTCGACATCGCTTGTGGCTCAGCCTAAGCGAGCGCCGAGGCCCGCGCGTGTTCACCGGCACCCCCGCCGGTTCCGCCGGGGCGGCGGTCGCAGCCGCGAGCGGCGGGTGGCATCCGCCCACAACCCGGCGAGAACCGGTCGCCCCAGCTCGCGCGCCCCGGCGTACGGCGGTCCACACCTCCGCGAACGCGGACAGAAGTTTGGCGATAATTCACGAATCGTCGTTTACTTTCCGCTATCGTCGCGCTCGTCGGGACGGTGTCTCGGCGGGGCCGGTGTCGCGGCGGCGAGGCAGGTCCCTCTCGACCGGCGGTCGCGTCCGGGCCGTCGGCGGTGTTGTGGAGGAGCAGGATGTACCCCGGTGCGCATGTCGATCGTTTCCCTGATAAACCGGCGGTCGTGCTGGCCGAGAGCGGTGCGGCGCTGACCTACCGCGAACTCGAGGACAACTCGGTTCGCCTCGCGCGCCACCTCTACGACGCGGGCCTGCGCAAGGGCGATCACGTCGCGCTGCTGTCGGGCAATACGCTCGAGGTGTACGAGGTCTACTGGGCGGCGTTGCGATCCGGCCTTTACATCACGGCCGTCAACCGGCACCTGTCCGCGGACGAGATCAGCTATATCGTCAACGATTGCGGCGCACGGGCGCTCATCGTGTCGGCGGAGCTGGCGGATGTCGCGCAGCGGGTGGTCGCGCAGACGCCCGAGGTCGGGATCCGGC
The DNA here is from genome assembly GCF_963869435.1 of Nocardia violaceofusca NBRC 14427. NCBI lineage: Bacteria > Bacillati > Actinomycetota > Actinomycetes > Mycobacteriales > Nocardiaceae > Nocardia > Nocardia violaceofusca. The sequence goes on along the minus strand of NZ_CAWMPM010000021.1, from coordinate 107,347 downwards.
TCGCCTTCGGCGGACCTGTTCCCGGATACGACTCGTACGACAAGGCTCTGGCCGCATCCTCTGCGGAGCCGCTGCCGGATCAGCCGCGCGGCGCCGACATGCTGTATTCGTCGGGCACCACCGGCCGCCCGAAGGGCATCAAACATCCGTTGCCGGATCGTCAGGTCGGCGATGCGCCGGGTGACACCTACACCGCGGTGTTCGGCCCGCTCTACGGATTCGACACCGACACCGTGTACCTGTCGCCGGCTCCGCTGTATCACGCCGCGCCGTTGCGGTTCGGCGGTGTGGTGCACGCCCTCGGCGGAACCGTGGTGGTGCTGGAGCGCTTCGACGCCGAACAGGCCCTGGCCGCGATCGAACGCTATCGCGTCACCCACAGCCAGTGGGTGCCGACGATGTTCGTGCGCATGCTGAAACTCGACGAGAGCGTGCGTGCCCGCTACGACGTCTCGAGCATGCGGGTCGCCGTCCACGCCGCCGCGCCGTGTCCGGTGGAGGTGAAGCAGGCGATGATCGACTGGTGGGGGCCGGTGCTGCACGAGTATTACGCCTCGACCGAAGGAAACGGCGCCACCTTCATCGACAGCGAGCAGTGGTTGCGCAAACCCGGCTCGGTCGGGCCCGCGGGCCTGGGCGCGGTTCGCATCTGCGACGACGACGGGCGCGAATTGCCCTCCGGCGAGATCGGCACCATCTATTTCGAACGCGAGGAAGTCCCGTTCGACTACCACAACGATCCGGAGAAGACCGCGAAGGCGATTCACCCGGATCACCCGACCTGGACCACCACCGGCGATATCGGCTACATCGACGCCGACGGGTTCCTGTTCCTGACCGACCGCAAGGCGTTCATGATCATCTCCGGCGGGGTGAACATCTACCCGCAGGAAATCGAGGACGCCCTGGCCCTACACCCCGACGTCCTCGATGTGGCGGTGATCGGCGTGCCCGACGAGGAGATGGGTGAATCGGTGAAGGCGGTCGTCCAGCCCGCACCCGGCGCGGAGCCGGGACCCGAACTGGCGCAACGACTCCGCGACTTCCTGCGCGAGCGCATCGCCCACTACAAGGTGCCGCGCAGCGTCGATTTCGCCGACGAACTGCCCCGTACACCGACGGGAAAACTGGTCAAGGGCAAGTTGCGCGAGCAGTACGTGTGAGGGTCGGCCGGGCGGGTTCGTCTCGCTCGGCGACCACGAATCTCACTGGGAAGCAGCGCTTTTCATCGCGGCACGTTACGCAGATTCGACCGGGCCATGTCGATCATGCGGCCCACCCCGCCGGTGAGCACGATCTTGCTGGCCGCGAGCGCGAAGCCACGCACCTGCGCCGCGGTGATGTGCGGCGGGAGGGACAGGGCGTTCGGATCGGTGACCAGGTCGACCAGCGCGGGGCCCGGATGTGCCAGCGCCTCGGCGAGGGCTGCGCGGATGTCGGAGGGTTCGGTGACTCGCACCGCGTGGATGCCCGCGGCGCGGGCCACGGCGGCGAAATCGACCGGGGCATGGTCGGTTTCGAAGTTCGGCAGGCCGTCCACCAGCATCTCCAGCCGCACCATACCCAGCGACGAATTGTTGAAGACGATGATCTTGACCGGCAGCCGGTGCAACGCCACGGTGAGCACCTCACCCATCAGCATGCCCAATCCGCCGTCGCCGGACATCGAGATCACCTGCCGGTCCGGATAGGCGAATTGCGCGCCGATGGCATGCGGCAGGGCGTTGGCCATCGTGCCGTGCAGGAACGACCCGATCACCCGGCGACGGCCGTTCGGTGTCAGATAGCGCGCCGCCCACACATTGCACATGCCGGTGTCGACGGTGAAGATCGCGTCGTCGGAGGCGAGGTCGTCGAGGATGTCGGCGGCGTATTCGGGGTGAATCGGCTTGTGGTCGGCCACATTTCGGGTGTAGGCGTCGACGACCTGCTCGAGCAGCCGGCAGTGCTCGCCGAGCATGCGGTCCAGGAATTCGCGGTCGGACTTCTGCTTCAGGAGGGGTAGAACCGCGCGCAGGGTTTCCCGGACGTCGCCGTGCACGGCCAGTTGCAGCGGCGTGCGCCGGCCGAGGCGGGCGGCGTCGTGGTCGATCTGCACGGTATCGGTTCCCGGCAGGAATTCGTCGTAGGGGAAATCGGTGCCGACGAGCACGACCAGGTCGGCCTCGTGCATCGCCTTGTAGCAGGCGCCGTAGCCGAGCAGACCGCTCATTCCCACGTCGTAGGGATTGTCGAACTGGATCCATTCCTTACCGCGCAGGCTGTGCCCGATGGGTGCGTGGAGCAGTTCCGCGAGCCGCATCACCTCCTCGTGCGCGTCGCGCACGCCGGCACCGCAGAACAGCGTGACGGTGCGCGCCGCGTTCAGCGCGTCGGCGAGCGCCTGCACCTGTTCGGCGGCGGGCATGACGTGGCCGAGTTCGGAGACGAGACTCGTCTCGCCGGTCGGGTGCGCGGCGTCCAGCTGCGCGACATCGCCCGGCAGCACCACCACCGACACCTCGTGACGAGCCAGCGCATGCTGGATCGCGATCCGCAGCATGCGCGGCATCTGCTCGGGCCGGCTGATCATTTCGCAGTACCCGCTGCATTCGACGAAGAGCCGTTCCGGATGCATTTCCTGGAAGAACTGGGTGCCGATCTGGTCGGAGGGGATGTGGGAGGCCAGTGCCAGCACCGGCGCTCCGGTGCGGTGCGCGTCGTAGAGGCCCTGGATCAGGTGCGTGTTACCCGGACCGCAGCTACCCGCGCAGACGGCCAGGCGGCCGGTCAGTTGCGCCTCCGCCGCCGCGGCGAAGGCGCCGGCCTCCTCGTTGCGCACATGCACCCATTCGATTTCCGGCGTGCGGCGCACCGCGTCGACGATCGGATTGAGGCTGTCCCCCACCACGCCGTAGATCCGCCGCACTCCGGCCTGTACGAGCACGTGCACGAATTGCTCGGCCACATTCGTTTTCGCCATGCGCTCTCCTCCACCGCTGTGATCGGCGCCGGCGTATTCGCCTTCGCCCGGAGCCGAAGCTTCCTTCCCGGATGAACAGATTCGCGATCGCCACGAATACTACCGGGCGGGGCGGAGTGGAAATCGCGTCCGACATCATGCCCGGACGTTCGCCGCAGCCGAGATGATTGCCGGGAAGAGCGCCGGGACTCGCCCCCATATTCGATGCCGAGGGCGATACCCGGACAGGTTCGGCAACCGTCAGCGAAATTGCTCCTTGAATATTCACAGCGCAATCCTGCCGCTAAACCGAGCCGTTTGCCGCCTCCATCTTGCAAACGCAAAAGTGCTGGTGGACAACATGTCTCGATACACAGACCGACTGCGGCACCGGACTGCGAATACGACCGACAACGCGCGGGCGACGTCGAGCGATCACCGCCGTGATCTCGACGTGATAGGCCATCGGATGTCCGTACATCGGTGCGCTCCTGCCGTTTTCGGTGCTGGCATGCCCGATAGCCGGGGCCGGAGACCGCCGTCCCGCGAAAGGCGAGAGGAATTCGGCGGTTGGTTCTTCCCGGCTACCGAGGCGGATGCCAGTACACTCGAAACGTCCCGCATCCGGAATAGGCAAGCGCCCGAATGTTTTTCACGGATCCCGGACATTCACTACGGGGACAGAACTTCGAACGCCACCACAGGGTGGCTTCCAGAAACAGGATCGATCACTAGGGAGGCTAACGATATGTCCGTCACCGGCAGCACCCTCGCCCGCCGCGCCTTGGGGCGCGAACTGCGCCGCCTCCGCGAGGCCAAGGGGCTGAAGCAGGCCGCCGCCGCCCGCGCCGCCGAAACCTCACCCCAATCCATCGGCCGCATCGAAGAGGGGCTGTCCACGAGAACCACTGGGCTGCAGGTGAATGCGCTGTGCGATTTCTATGAGGCGTCGGATGAGGACCGGCGGACGTTGCTGGGGTTGGTATCCGAGGTGCGGGCTTCACGCGAGCGCGGAGGCGGGTGGTGGAGGGCTTATGCCGATGCCCAAATCCCCAGCGGATTCGACCATTACCTCTCCTTGGAAGAGGCTGCCAGCCATATGACCGCGTGGAAGACAGGGATCGTGCCAGGTTTGTTGCAGACGCCTGCTTACCGTCGGGCCTTGGCTTGGTCGGAAATTCCCGAGCTGACGCCGGAAGCTATCGAAGGACGTCTGCAAGTGACCGTACAGCGGCAAAGGCGCCTCGACGATCCCGGCTTCACACTGGAGGTAGTTCTGTCCGAAGCCGCTGTCCGTGACCAGGTCGGCGGCCCGCACGTGCTGGCCGAACAGCTACACCACCTCATTGATGAATCGGAACGGCCCAACGTTTCGGTGCGGGTCGTCCCCTTCAACGCTCGCCGTCACACCGGGCCATTGGCCGGATCGTTCATCCTTCTCGACTTTCCCGAGCTGCCGCAATCGAAGTTGACCGAACCACCGATCGTGTACATCGAGGCATATGCCGGCGATCTGTACTTGGAGCGCGCCGAGGAAGTCCAGCGCTATCGCGCTGCGCTGAACGCAGTCCAGCGGGTAGCTTTGAATGAACACGACACCCGGCACCTGATTTCGGCAATAGCGAAGGAGCACCAGGCGTGAACGTTGACCTATCCAAGGCCGAATGGTTCAAGTCCAGCCGCAGTTCGTCGGGCAAGGAATGCGTCGAGGTCGCCCACCTTCCCGAGGGCCACGTCGGCGTCCGAGATTCCAAGAACCCCACCGGCCCCGCCCTCGTGTTCGCCCCCGCCGACTGGGATGCGTTCACCGCCCGCCTCGGGAGCGGCGGCTTCGACCTTACTTAACCCTCTGTGCCGCAAGGGCGTTCGGGCCGATAAGCCCGGACGCCCTTGTCGTGTCACCATCTTCACGAAGCGGCCGGACGCTCGTCGTTCGATGCATGTGAACCAGGCCGGTGCGAACAGCCCCACCGCGCGGCCCACCCGACGCGCCACACGCTGCTGTCGACCGCCCCGGGTAGAGGTTGAGCGCCTAAAGTACAGCAAAGAGGTCGTTACTATACGTTAAGCACTAAAAAGTATAGTAACGATGCGCTTACTGTACTTTGCTGTCCAGAGTCGTCCTGTGCTGCACGGTGATTCGCCACTCACCGCTCGAGCACCAACGTCGTCCGGCCCGCTCATGAGGTGCGAGCGTCGTGGCTCTGACGGTGGGCCAACACCTCGTCCATGTGGTCCTGTGCCCAGGATCTGAGGCCCCGCGTCAAGTGATGGAGTGAGAGGCCGAGTTCGGTGAGCTCGTAGGCGACCGTGACGGGAACGGTCGGCGTCACTGTGCGGGTGAGCAGACCGTCACGCTCGAGAGCCCGCAGGGTTTGGGTCAACATCTTCTGGCTGACTCCGACCAGCAGGCGAGACAGTTCGGAGTAACGCATCGCTCTCGGGGCACGCGAGACACCGGGCCGATCGGACGCGTCGCCCGCATCCCCGCTCAACGCGCACAGAATCAGCACGACCCATTTGTCGGAGATTCGATCGAGGAGTTGACGACTGGGGCATGCCGCCAGGAATGCGTTGTACTCCGCGCTGCTTCGAGCCCCCTCGAATACCTTCGCTGTCACCGGCCTCGCCTTTCATCGGAGAGTTACGCACTTTCAAGTGCCTACTTCCCGAAAGAGAGTAGCTCTCCAACAATGGTGCCAGGAGGTCGCAGACAGCTCCTCCCGATCGGAGACGAAAGGCGCCACGTGAACGCACCCCTCCTTCCCGGCGGTACCCGAATGCTCGGCGACGCGACTGTCACCCGATTCGGCTACGGCGCCATGCAGCTCGCCGGCCCCGGGGTCATGGGGCCGCCCACCGACCGCGACGGCGCGCTGGCCGTGCTGCGTGAGGCCGTCGATGCCGGTATCACCCACATCGACACCAGTGCCGCATACGGGCCTGATGTGACGAACGAGTTGATCCGCGAGGCGCTGCACCCCTACCCGGACGCGGTGTACATCGCCACGAAGGTCGGGGCGCGCCGCGACGCGCAGGGCGGCTGGCCTACGGCCCGGCGTCCCGAAGACTTACGCGAACAGGTGCACCAGAACCTTCGGTCGCTCGGGGTCGAGACGCTCGACCTGGTCAACCTGCGCATGGGCGATGCCGCAGGCCCCCAGCCCGGCTCGCTCGCAGCGGCATTGGAGACGCTCGCCGACCTTCAGCAGGACGGGCTGATACGCCATCTCGGAGTCAGCAACGTCACCGCGGATCAAGTCGCCGAGGCGCGGAGCATCGTGGCGATCGTATGCGTGCAGAACATGTACAACCTCGCCCACCGCCACGACGACGACCTCATCGACCGGCTCGCCGACGACGACATCGCCTACGTACCGTACTTCCCGCTCGGTGGCTTCACACCGCTGCAGTCGGAGACACTCGCCCGAGTCGCGAACCGGGTGGGCGCCGCGCCGCTGCCGGTGGCGCTGGCCTGGCTGTTGCGGCGCGCACCGAACATTCTGCTCATTCCCGGTACGTCGTCCGCGGCTCACCTGCGCGAGAACATCACCGGAGCCGGGCTTTCGCTGACGGATGAGGACGTCGCCGAACTGAACGAGATCGGCCGCTGACCATGCCGTCGAGGAGGAGCCACTCGCCCTGCGGCCGCTCATCTCCCGCGCCGGCCCGGATCCTCCACGATCACTTCGGGTTCCGCCGGCCGCCCGGGCCACGGGCGCTCGGCGACCACTGGGAACTGGCCGGTGTGGTCGTGGCGAATCGCCGCTATGCGCAACACTTTTCGTCGCGTCAGGAACCATCCTCCGACCAGCACCGGTCCCATGACGCAGATCGTGGCAATGACCGCCCAGCGTTGGATCGGGTCGCTGCTGCACGCCATCAGGACGATCACGACCACCAGAAAGGCGAGGGTGGCGTAACCGGTGTAGGGAGCGCCGATCATGCGGTAGGCGGGGCGGTGGGAGATGCCGTCCCACCAGCGGCGCCACAGGCGCAGCTGGCAGAGCAGAACCACCATCCACGAGACGATCGTGCCGAGGGCGGAGACGTTCAGGACGATCTCGAATGCCTTGTCCGGCACCACCGCGTCGAGTCCGACGCCGATCAGCGCGATCGCGCCGGTCGCAAGAATGCCGACATAGGGCACGCCGGTGCGCGACATGCGGGTGGCGACGGCGGGGGCGCTGCCGTTCGCCGACATCGACCGCAGGATGCGGCCGGTGGAATACAGGCCCGCGTTGAGGCTGGAGAACGCGGCGGTGAGCACGATCAGATTCATCATCGACCCGGCGGCGGGAACGCCGATGCGGGCGAAGAACGTCACGAACGGGCTCTCGCCGTCACGAAAGGCGGTGTAGGGCAGCAACAGTCCCAGCAGGACGAGGGAGCCGACGTAGAACACCCCGATGCGGGCGATGACCGAGTTGATGGCCCGCGGCATCACCTCGTGCGGATTCTCGGTCTCGCCCGCGGCGATGCCGACCAATTCCACTGCCGCATAGGCGAAGACGACGCCCGTGGTGACCGTGACGAGCGGCAGCACACCGGTCGGGAACAGGCCGCCGTGATGCGTGATCACGCTCACCCCCGTGGACTCGCCCCGGAGGGCGAATCGGCCGGCGAGGAAGACCGTGCCCACGATCAGAAATCCGATGAGGGCGACGACTTTCACCAGCGCCACCCAGAATTCGAGTTCCCCGAACCATCGCACCGAGATCAAATTCGTGCCGACCACCGCCATCAGCGCCACCAGTGCGATCACCCACTGCGGCACCACGGTGAACGCACCCCAATATCGGACATATGTCGCGATCGCGGTGATGTCTACGATGCCGGTCATGCACCAGTGAAAGAAATACATCCAGCCGACGGCGAAAGCGAGTTTCTCGCCATAAAATTCGCGCGCGTAGGATACGAACGATCCGGATGACGGCCGATACAGCACCAACTCCCCCAGCGCCCGCAGCACGAAGAAGACGAAGACACCGCAGACCGCGTAGACCAGAAAAAGCCCTGGACCTGCATCGGCGAGACGTCCACCCGCACCGAGGAACAGTCCGGTGCCGATCACTCCGCCGATCGCGATCATCTGCAATTGACGGTTGCGCAACGACTTTCGATAGCCGTCCTGCTCGGTATGCAACGCCGCGGCCAGAGCCGACAATTCGACGGGTCGGTGGTCTGCGCTCATGACCGGACCTTCCGGTGGACAACATTGAATCTTCAAACAACGTACTGCCGCACAGCGTTACGTTCAGGAGTGGGAATATCGAAATACCGTGCGGTCGGTTCTCATCGAGTGAGTGCCGTTACCCGCTGTGCCGAGAATTCAAACCAATGGAGTCGAATTCGACAGCGCGAAATTCGTTGTCGCGGAACCGTCCCGCCGTGCCGGTCCGGCGATCGCCGATCCGACCGGCGCCGGCACCCGGCGATACCCTCGAGGGAGTTGTCGCGCGGCAGCCGGACGCCGAGGCTGAGCTCGTGAACGACATTCGATACGGCCTACTCCTTCCCGGCGGCGTCGCGCAGCTGCAGCACGACGGCGCGGCCCGTCATCTGGCCGAGTTGGCGGTGACAGCCGAACGTATGGGGTTCGATTCGGTGTGGCTGGGCGATTCGCTGAGCCGGGCCCGGATCGAACCCCTGACGGTCCTGGCGGCCGCGGCGGCGCTGACCGAGCGGATCACTCTCGGCACGGCTGCGCTGATGCCGGCGTACCGGCACCCGGTGCAGGCCGCCGCCACCCTCGCATCGCTGGATCAGCTGGCCTCGGGGCGGCTGATCCTCGGCGTCGGCGCCGGATTCCCGGAACTCAGCCGAGCCGAATTCGACCTGGTCGGCGTCGACTACCGAACCCGCTTCTCCCAGCTCGACGACACCGTCGACCTGTGGCGGCGGCTGTGGTCCCAGAACACCGACCCGTTCCACGGCAAGGTCCTCCACTACGACTGGTTGCCGGACGTGCCACAGCCGCACCGGCCGGGCGGGCCACCCATCTGGGCCACCGGCATCACTCCCGCCGCGCTGGCCCGCACCGGACGGCGCTACGACGGCTGGCTGCCCTACCCGCCGGATGTGCGAGCCTATGCCGAGGGCCTGACCGCCGTACGGTCCGCCGCGACCGCCGCCGGACGCACCGACACATCGATCACTCCGGCACTTTTCGCCACGGTCTACCTCAGCGACGACCCGCACGCGGGCCGGGCCGCGCTGGACCGCTACACGCAGGCGACCTACCGGATGCCGGTGGACACGGTCGAAACGATCCAGGTCCTGCTGACCGGCACCGCCGAACACGTTGCGGCGCAACTCGATCGGTACATCGACGCGGGCGCCGAACACATCCTCCTGCGTATCGCCGCCCTCGACCCGGCCGAGTTCGACAGCCAATTGGCTCTGACCGAGTCCCTGTTACGGCCCATGACGATCTCGCACTGAAATCCGCGCTCGACGCGGACCACCGAGATCGCCGCGACGGGACGCCGGGCAGCCGCTGTTTGTGACATCGGATATCTATGCCGCACATCACTTTTCCACACTGTCACACCGATGGTGGGCGCGGCATCTTGTGTTCGTTCAACGATCACGGCAGCAAGGACGAAGTCATGGAACCCCGTTTCACCCTCACCGACAACGCACTCGGCGCCAAGTTCGCCAAGCGGTTCGGCAACACCAGCCTGGTCATCCTCCAGTCGACCCTGCCCAAGGCGACCCAGGACCTGATGATGCTGCGTGTCAGCCAGATCAACGGCTGCGGCTGGTGCACGGACGTGCACAGCAAGGACCTCGCGGCCGCCGGCGAGCCCGCGGTGCGCATCAACCTGGTCGCCGCGTGGCGCGAGTCGTCGGTCTACACAGACGCCGAGCGGGCCGCGCTCGCGCTGGCCGAGGAAGGTACCCGCATCGCCGACGCCCATCAGGGAGTCTCGGACGAGACCTGGGCGCAGGTGCGCAAGCATTACGACGACGACCAGATCGCCGCACTGGTCGGCCTGGTCGCGCAGATCAACGCGGCCAACCGGCTCGGTGTGATCGTGCGCCAGCAGGGCGGCTCGTACGACCCCGGCATGTTCGCCGAGATCACCGGCTGATCAGCGAGCGAAACGCGATCCGGCCCGGGGGTAGTCGACCCGGGCCGGACGGCGCCGGGGTATCACTGCGTCGCCTCGGCCAGGATCGCCAGCACCGGCTCGGAGGTGTAGAACGGTTCGAGGCGTTCGCGAATCAGCTTGGCCAGCACGCCGTTTCGCTTCGCCGCCTCGACCACCGCGGGGCCGTAGCGCAGGATCTCGGTACGGACGTCGTCGGCGGACAGGCCGAGTTCGGGCAGCAGCGCGCCGAGGGTGTGGTCGCCGTACTTGGTGAAGAACACGTCGACGCATTCGTCGAGGAGCACACCCACGTACTCCTTGTCGCGGGTGGTGACGACGATGCGGTGCACCAGCAGGGCGAGTTCGCGCAGGTCGGCCTGGGTCAGGTAGTCGCGCAGGCCGCTGACCGGCTCACCGGCGTGCAGATCCCAGAACTCCATCGCCGCGCCGTGCACCGGCGCGTCGCGCAGCATTTCGCGGATCGCGTTGTTGGTGCGCTTGAGGGCGAACATGGCACCCTTACCGGCCATATCGCCGATGAAGGTGCCGCTGCTGGCCTTCTCGGCGGCCTTGCGCGCGGACTTGGCCGCGTTGGTGCCGAACGACACCAGCGATCCGACGCCCGGAACCTTGCTGGCCATCTGCCGGTTCGACTCCATGAAATCGTCGATCAGCTTGTCGACGAATTTGGACGCCGCCGTCGCCACCAGGGGGCTTTCGGTCAGCCGCTCCAGCAGGCGTTCCTGGGCCTGGTGCATGCCGAAGATCTTCTCCAGCAACGCTTCCACGGGTTCGCGGTCCACGACGTCGCCGAGGGTGTGGTCGTTGTTCTCGGCGATATTGTCGTAGATCGCGTCGGCGAACACCGCCACCGAATCCTGCAGCACCGGGCTGCCGCCGATGCGGTTCACGACGGTGCGCACGGTCCGGCGAGCGTCTTCGACGGAGACCACGTCGCGGAAGACGATCGTGTCGGCGACCGCCAGCACATCGTCGACATCCCGGGCGACGACCTCGGCGAACCGATCTCCCGTCACCTCCGCCAGCAGATAGTCCACCTGCGCGTCGAGCAGTTTCGCGGCGACGTCCTGTGCTGCGGTCATCGGTTCCCCTTCAGCTGTCCGGACCGCCGGACCAGCCGGAATCACACGTCGTCGCGCATCGACTTCCGAATCTCGTCCAGGCGTTCCCGCGCGGCTTTCTCCCGCGCCTGCCATTGTTCGTCGGCGCTGCGGCCCGCCGGTGTCTGCCGGTCGAGTTCACCCAACCCCTGGGCGGTGCCGTAGCGCTGCTCGACCTTATCGCGAACTGACTCGAAAGTAGGGACTCCGGATTCGGAGTAGCCGCCGGGCACACCGAAGCCTTCCGGCGGCAGCGGCACGCCCGAGCCCACCGCGACCTGCCCGAATCCGCCGGAGATCGGCGGCAGCACGGCGGCGGCAGCCCCAGGAGTGTCCGAAGTCACATCGGCCGCGGGCTCGGCGCGAGTGGGACGGGCCGCCAGTTCGACCGCGGTCAGATGCAACTTCTCCAGACCCGGCCGGCCCGTGGTCGCGGTGACCACGACCTCGAGCAGATCCTCATCTTGCAGCGCGGCGAGCAGGGCCGCCATATCACCGGTGTCGGACATGCACCCAGGCTACGCATCGCGACCATGGTCCGGCCGATTTCACTCGCCGGTCACCGATTCCACACCCGCGAGAACGTCGCGGACCCACGCCGATACGGTTCCCGACCAGCCGGGAATCGAGACCAGGGTGTTGTGCCCAGCGCTCGGGTAGATCAGCAGCCGCTTCGGCTCGGCCAGCGCCGCGTACAAGGTGCGGCCCATCTCGACCGGAAGCAGTTCGTCGGCCTCACCGTGCATGACGAACGTGGGCACCCGCAGCTCGCGGAGCCGCTGCAACGTCGGAAAGGCGTTCGGCACCAACGGTTTCGGAATGAACGGGTAGACCGCGCGGGCCGCCTCGCGCAGACCGGTGAAGGTGGACATCAGAATCATCGCCGCGGGCGGATACTCGGTCGCCAACTCCGTGACGACCGCGCCGCCGAGCGACTTGCCGAGGTAGACAATGCGTTTCGGATCCACCCCGGATTGCTCCAGCAGCGCCCGGCGGGCGGCCCGGGCATCCAGATACAGCCCGCGTTCGCTCGGCCGGCCCGGACTACGACCGTAACCGCGATAGTCGAAGGTCAGCACGTTCAGGCCCGCGGCGGCCAGCAATGCCAGGATCGGCGAGCGGTCGCCGATATTGCCGCCGTTGCCGTGGGCGTAGAGCACGTGGGCGATCGGCTTCTCGGCGCGCACGAACCACGCGTTGATCCGGGCCCCGTCGTCCGCGGTCAGCCACAGATCGTCGTGGTCGAACCCGAACTGCTCGGGCGTCATGGTGATCCGACGTTCGGGATGGAACGTCAGCGCGTTGAGCACGCCCTCGGCCGGATGTCGCATAGTCCCTTCCTACCTGCACACACGCCCGTTCGCGAGCCCACGCTCGCACTATCCGCGCAGTACCGCTCCGACCGCGTCGGCGGCCGCCGCGACCGCCGAATCGCGGGCCGCGCTGGCCTCGTCCTCGGTGAGGGTGCGGTCGCTCGCCCGGAAGCGCAGGGCGTAGGTGAGGGATTTGCGACCCTCGCCCGCCTGGGCGCCCTCGTAGACGTCGAACAGGGCGATGTCCTCGAGCAGCTCGCCCGCACCGGTGCGCAGCGCCGATTCGACCTGAGCCGCGCCGACGGTCTTCTCGACACTCACCGACACGTCCTGCAGCACCGCCGGGAAGGGGGAAACGACCGGTGCGGGCCGGGATTCGCGCAGCGGCAGCGCGTCCAGATCCAGTTCCAGCGCACAGGTGCGCGGCGGCAGCCCGCTGCGCTCGAGGACGGCCGGATGCAGTTCGCCGGCATGGCCCACCACCGTGCCGTCGACCGCCAATTCCGCGCAGCGGCCCGGGTGGAACGGCAAATATGCGGCGGCTCGGCGCTCGATGGTGACCCCGGCGGCATCGGCGACGGCGTCGGCGAGGGCGAACGCGTCGGCCGCCTCGGCGACCCGGCCCGGGCCCCACGGGCCACGCGGTTCCCGCCGGCCGGTCATAACCGCGGCGACGTGCACCGGCTGGGCGGGCAGAGACTCGATGAGCTCGCGGATCTGCTCGTCGGTGGGACGGCGGTCGACCGGCAGTTCGGCCACCGCGTGGGTGTCGGGGCCGGGCAGGACGACCTGGGCGATGCCGTAGATCGACAGATCGCGCTCACCCCGGGAGATGTTGCGGGCGGCCACCTCGAGCAGGGCGGGCAACAGCGTGGTCGCCAGTTCCGCCTTCTCCACGTCGAGCGGGTTCAGCACGCGCATAGTGTTGCGGCGCGGATCGTCGGCGTCCAGACCCCAGGTGTCGAAGACCCCCGCGGTCATGAAGATCGGCGCCGGCACCTCCACACATCCGGAGAAGGCGAGCGCACGGCTGACGGCCCGGCGACGGCGTTGCTCGGCGGTGAGGCCACGCCCGGCCGGAGCCGTCGGCAGCACCGACGGAATCTGCTCCAGACCCTCGAGCCGCAGCACCTCCTCCACCAGATCGGCGGGCTGGGTGAGATCGGGCCGCCAGCTCGGCGGGGTCACGACCAGCTGGCCGTGGCCGGTCTCGCTGACGCTCACCTCGACGGAGCAGCCGATCTGCGCGAGCCGGCGCGCCGAGGTGCCGGTGGGATAGACGACGCCCGCGGTGCGGTCGGCCAGATCGATATCCATCCGGATCGGCTCGGTGGGGGGCACCGGGAGCCGCACGTCGGTCAGCGCGGATTCCACTGTGCCACCGGCGATTTCGGCCAGCAGAGTGGCGGCGCGGTCGAGCGCGGCGACGTTGATCTCCGGATCGACGACGCGCTCGTAGCGTTTACCCGCTTCCGAGACCAGCTTGTGCCGGCGCGCCGTGCGGTAGACCGCCAGCGGATTCCAGGTCGCGGCCTCCAGCAGGATGTCGGTGGTGTCGTCGCCGACCTCGGTGCTCGCGCCGCCCATGATGCCGGCCAGCGAGATCACACCCGAATCATCGGTGATCACAACGTCTTCGGCGTCGAGCGTGCGCTCGGCCTCATCGAGGGTGCGCAGCGTCTCACCGGTGTGTGCGCGCCGGATGACCAGCGGCCCGGTCACTTTCGCGGCGTCGAAGGCGTGCAGCGGCTGGCCCAGTTCGAGCATCACGTAGTTGGTGACATCGACGGCGGGCGAGATCGGGCGCACCCCGGCCAGCAGCAGCCGGCGCTGCAACCACCACGGGCTCACCGCGTTCGGGTCGACGCCGGTGACCCTGCGCACCGCGAACCGGGTGCAGCCGGATTCCGGTTCGACCGTCACCGCATACGCCTCGGCCTCGTCGTCGGGCAGCGTGCGCACCGCGGGATCGGCGTAGTCGAGGTCGAAACCGCAGGCGAGTTCGCGGGCCAGGCCGCGGACCGAGAAGCAGTAGCCGCGGTCCGGGGTGATGTTGAGTTCGATCACCGTATCGTCGAGGCCCAGCAGTTCGTTGGCGTCGGCGCCCGGTTCGGCGGTACCCGGCTCCAGCACGAGAATGCCGGAATGATCCTTGCCGATACCGAGTTCGGCGACCGAGCAGATCATGCCGTTGGAGACGTGGCCGTAGGTCTTGCGCGAACTGATGGCGAATCCGCCCGGCAGCACACCGCCCGGCAGCACCACGACCACGAGGTCACCGACCGCGAAATTGCGTGCGCCGCAGACGATCTCCTGCAGTTCCGGCTTGCCGATATCGACCTTGCAGAACCGGATCGGCTTCTTGAACTCGGTCAGCTCGGTGATCTCGGCGACCCGGCCGACCACCAGCGGATGTTCGATATCGCCGGTGACCGGCCGCAGGGTGTCGAGTTCCTCGACCTCGAGGCCCACGCGGACGAAACCGGCGTCGAGCTCCTCGGGGGTCAGCGACCACCCGGGGGTGGTCCGCTGCAGGGTTTCCGTCAGCCAGGACTGCGCTACTCGCACGTGACGTTTCGCTTCCTCGTATGAAGGTTCTCGGGTGGTGGATGGGGCCGGACTCAGGCGCGGATGCCGAACGGCAGCGTGAAGCGCACATCGCCCTCGACGATGTCACGCATATCCGGAATGCCGTTGCGGAACTGCAGGGTGCGCTCGAGTCCCATACCGAAGGCGAATCCGCTGTAGATCTCGGGATCGATCCCGCTGGCGATCAGCACCTTCGGGTTGACCATGCCGCAGCCGCCCCATTCGACCCAGCCGGCGCCGCCCTTCTTGTCCGGGAACCACACGTCGACCTCGGCGGAGGGCTCGGTGAACGGGAAGTAGTTGGGGCGCATGCGGGTTCGCGTATCCGGTCCGAACAGCGCCCGCGCGAACGCGTCCAGCGTGCCGCGCAGATGCGCCATGGTCAGGCCCTTGTCCACGGCCAGACCCTCGACCTGGGAGAAGACCGGGGTGTGGGTGGCGTCGAGTTCGTCGGTGCGAAAGGTCCGTCCCGGGCAGACCACGTAGATCGGCAGCTCGCGCGACAGCATCGAGCGCACCTGCACCGGAGAGGTATGAGTGCGCAGAACCTGGCGGGAACCTTCCGGCGCCACGTGGAAGGTGTCCTGCATGGTGCGGGCCGGGTGGTCGGGCAGGAAGTTCAGCGCGTCGAAGTTGAAGTGCTCGGTCTCGACCTCGGGCCCCTCGGCGACCTCCCAGCCCATGCCGACGAAGACGTCCTCGATCTGCTCGGAGATCACCGTGATGGGGTGGCGCGCGCCGATCGGACCGCGCCGGGCCGGCAGCGTGACATCGATCGCCTCGGCGACCAGGACGGCGGCGTCGCGTTCGGCGAGCAGTTGGGCGCGGCGGGCCTCGAAGGCGTCCGACACCCGGCCACGGGCCACGTTCACGCGCTTGCCGGCATCGGCCTTGTCCTGTTTGGGCAGCCCGCCCATCGCCCGCTGAGCCAGCGCGATCGGCGATTTGCCGCCCATATGCTCGGTCTTGGCGGTGGCGAGCGCATCCAGGTCGGCCGCGGCCGCGAACGCCTTCTCCGCGGCGGCGGCCGCAGCGGAGAGAGCCTCTTCGCTCAGCGCCTCCGCCGGCGTCGCTGACTGCTCGGCTGCATCCTTCTCGTCGGCCACGATGGTTCGTCTCTCCCCTGGGCTGGTCGGGTCCGTGCGGTTACCTACTCACGCGCATCGGCATCGCCACATGCGATACACGACTCCGCGCTGCCAACTATTGTCGCTGGTCGAATCGTAGGCGATGTCGGCAGGCCGCCTCACACGGATATTTCCGGCACACGCAGACCGATACGACAAGCGCACCGCCCGGACATTCGAGCGGTGCGCGTGTCCCTACTGGGACTGCCTCACCCGACCGGAACGATCCGACGCGGCAGCAGCGCCGTCGCGCACGCGCCGAGCGCCACGACCACCGCGCCCACCCGCACCGCCGGCGCCATGCCGGCGACGAAATCGGCCGGGCTGAGGTACGAACCGTAGGACGCGAAGATCGACGCCAGTATCGCGACACCCATCGCCACACCGACCTCGCGGATGGTGTTGTTGGTCCCGGACGCGACCCCCTGATCGGCAGGCGGGGCACTGGCCATCACGACGGTCGACCCGGGCGCGAAGGTCAGGCCCATGCCGATACCAGCGAGCAGGAACGGCCCGATGAGCGCGGCGTAGGACATGTCGGCGGTGACGATCGCACCGATCCAGGCCAGCGCGGCCGCCTGGAACACCTGCCCGGCCACGATGAGGGTTCGCGCGCCGATCCGGTCGACCACCAGGCCCGCCAGCGGCGCGACGACCATCGGCGCCATCGTCCACGGCAGCGTCCGCACTCCGGCCGCCAGCGGTGAGTATCCCTGGACCACCTGGAAGAACTGGGCGAGCAGGAAGATCGAACCGAAGACACCGACCGCGAACGCGAACGCCGACACGTTCATCACCGCGAACGCCCGGGAGCGGAACAGCCGCATCGGCAGCATCGGCGCCGGCGAGCGCAGTTCCCATCCGACGAACGCGATCAGGGCCAGGGCGCCGGCGAACAGCGTGGCCAGCACCGGCGCCGAGGTCCAGCCGTCGTCGGCACCGTGCACCACGCCCCAGACGATCGAGAGCACGCCACCGGCCGAGAGCACCAGCCCCACCGGGTCCAGACGCCGACCGCCGCCGAAGGATTCGCCGAGCACTCGCGCCACGAAAGGCAGGGCCAGCAATCCGATCGGCACATTGAGCCAGAAGATCCACTGCCAGCTCAGCCCGTCGACCACCAGGCCGCCGACCACCGGGCCGACGGCGATTCCGAGTCCGGAGATACCACCCCAGATCCCGATGGCCGCGCTGCGCTTGGCGACCGGCACCGCATTCGCCAGCAGCGTCAGCGACAGCGGCATGACCGCGGCGCCACCGAAGCCCTGTATCGCCCGGGCGAGGATGAGCATCCACGGCTCGGTCGCCAGCGCGCATGCCGCCGACGCGAGGGTGAACAGGGCGATTCCCGACAGGTACATCCGGCGGCGGCCGAAGCGGTCGCCCAGCGCCGAGGCGGTGAGCAGCAGCGACGCGAAAGACAGCGTGTAGGCGTTGACGAACCATTGCAGGTCGGCCAGGGACGCGCCCAGTTCCGTGCGGATCACCGGGAGCGCGTTCGTGACGACCAGATTGTCCAGGGTGACCATGAACATCGGAATGCCGACGGCGGCGAGGATCGCGCCGAGCGGCCTGGTGGTGGCGCCGGAGGAGCCGGCGCGGGGGGTGGTTTCGAGGGTGGTGGTCATCGCAGATCCTTTGTTGTTATCGACTGATAACTTGATGTCGAAAGAGTATGCATTCGCTGATAACATGTCAACAGGTGGCGATGCCGGGCTCTACGCCCGCTCGCACCGCGCTACCGTGACCGTCGGACGACGTAAGGAGGACCATGGCGGACTCGACCCGCACGCGCCTGACCGCAGCCGAGCGCAGCGAGCAGGTACTGGCCGCCGCGGTCACCGCGTTCGCCGAAACCGGTTACGCCGCAACGAAAACCGACGAGATAGCCCGGCTCGCCGGAGTGTCGCAGCCCTACGTGATCCGGCTGTTCGGCACCAAGGAACGATTGTTCGTCGCCGCGGTCAACCAGGCCTGCGGGCGGATCGAAGAGGTCTTCCGCGCGGCGCGCGCCGACGCGCCGGCGAACGCGACCGCCCAGGAAGCCTTGCAGGCACTCGGCAAGGGATACGAGACCTTCCTCGCCGAACGGGAATTGCCGCTCCTCATGTTGCACGGCTTCTCCGCCAGCGCCGATCCGGCGATCGGCGACCACGTCCGCGAGCGTTTCGGCCGCATCTACGAACTGGTTCGCGAACTCACCGGCGCCGATGCCGACGACGCCCGTCAATTCATGGCCACCGGCATGCTCATCACAGTGATGACGGCCATGCAGGTGATCGGCCCCGATGCGGTGCCGACCCGCTGGGCCGAGGAAATCAACGCCTGCCTCCAGGACGACTGACCAGGCGTTTCGCCGCCTCTGCGCCGATGTGATCGAGCACACCGCCCCTTCGGCCTTTGCGCAGCGTTCTCACAGGATTATAGTTACTTTCGTTAATCAACTTGTTTGATATCCCCCGAACACCTCTTGCTGCGGCGACATCGGCCCCACCGGCCGACCGCCGCATCGACCGCTTCCGGAAAGAGAACGATGGCAATCACCTCTGCGAACGACGCCGCGCGCAGATCCCCGGAGTCGGGTGAAACGGCGGCGATGACGCACCGGCAGATCATGGAGGCCCTGTCCGGCCTGCTGCTGGGCATGTTCGTCGCGATCATCTCCTCCACGATCGTGACCAACGCGCTGCCGAAGATCATCGGCACGCTGGGCGGTGGACAGTCCGCCTACACCTGGGTCGTCACCGCCTCCCTGCTCGCGATGACGGCCACCACCCCGCTGTGGGGCAAACTCGCCGACCTGTTCAGCAAGAAGGCGCTGGTTCAGATCGCCCTGCTGATCTACGTGGCCGGTTCGGTGGTCGCGGGCCTGTCGCAGAATCCGGGCATGCTGATCGCCTGCCGCGCGGTGCAGGGCATCGGCGCGGGCGGTCTGTCCGCGCTGGCCCAGATCGTGATGGCCGCGATGATCTCCCCGCGCGAACGCGGCCGCTACAGCGGCTACCTGGGCGCGGTGTTCGCGGTGGCGACCGTCGGCGGCCCGCTGCTCGGCGGTGTGATCACCGACACCAGCTGGCTGGGCTGGCGCTGGTGCTTCTACGTCGGTGTGCCGTTCGCGGTGGTCGCCCTGATCGTGCTGCAGCGCACGCTGCGTCTGCCTGTCACCCGGCGCGAGGTGAAGGTCGACTGGCTGGGCGCATTTCTCGTCACCGCGGCGGTGTGCCTGCTGCTGGTGTGGGTCACCTTCGCCGGCGACAAGTACGCATGGGCCTCCTGGCAGACCCTGGTGATGGTGCTCGGCGCCGTCGCACTGGCCGTGCTGTTCGTCTTCGCCGAACTGCGGGCCGCCGAGCCGATCGTGCCGATGCACCTGTTCGCCAACCGCACCATCAGCCTCGCCTCGGCCGCCTCGCTGTTCATCGGTGTCGCGATGTTCGCGGGCACCGTGTTCTTCAGCCAGTACTTCCAGCTGGCGCGCGGCGAATCGCCCACGATGTCGGGCATCATGACCATCCCGATGATCGGCGGCCTGTTCATCTCCTCCACGGTGTCGGGCCAGATCATCACCCGCACCGGACGGTGGAAGGCGTGGCTGGTCACCGGCGGCTTCCTGGTAACCGCCGGACTGGGCCTGCTCGGCACCATCCGCTACGACACCAACTACTGGCTGGTCGCGATCTACATGGCCTTGATGGGCCTGGGCATCGGTATGACGATGCAGAACCTGGTGCTGTGCACCCAGAATCAGGTGGCGCCGCACGAACTCGGCGCGGCCAGTTCGCTGGTCACGTTCTTCCGCAGCCTCGGCGGTGCGATCGGCGTCTCGGCGCTCGGCGCGGTGATGGCCGAACGGGTGAAGGACTACATCAGCGACGGGCTGAGCCATCTGAACCCGGCCGCGGCCCGAGCCATGGGCGGTGGCAACCAGATCCCGGACATCTCCGCCCTGCCCGGCCCGGTCCGCACGGTCGTCGAGGACGGCTACGGTCACGGCATCGCCGATGTGTTCCTCATCGCGGCGCCGATCGCGCTCGTCGCCTTCCTGTTGACCCTGTTCATCAAGGAGGTCGCGCTGCGGACCACCGGCGCGCTGGCCCAGTCCGCCGAATCGGGACCGGAGCCGGTGCTCCCGGCACAGATCATGGCCGAGGACGCCTCGGGCCTGGTGCCGGAGGAGTTCGTGAGCACCGGAATCACGATCCACGGCCGCGTGCAGGCCGGTGACGGCTCACCGGTGACACGCACCGCGCTCACCCTGATCTCCCCCACCGGCCGCCAGATCGGTCGTGCCATCGCCCGCGGCGACGGGCACTACGCGCTCGACGCACCGGAGCCCGGATCCTATGTGCTGATCGCCTCGGCCGACGGTTTCCAGCCGCAGGCCACGCCGATCACCGTGGGTACGCGACCGCTGGAACACGATGTGCGCCTGAGCGGTATGAGCGGATTGGCCGGCACCGTGCGAGCGGCCGACGACGGCACACCGGTGGCCGATGCGCTGGTGATCGTCACCGACAGCCGCGGTGACGTCCTGGCGGCGGCCGCGTCCGGCCCCGAGGGCGACTACGCGCTGACCGAACTGGTTCCCGGACCGGTGACCGTCGCGGTCAACGCCGCCACGTTCCAGCCGGTCGCGTTGCCGGCGGAGGTCGCCGGCCAGGGCATCACCCAGCTCGACGTGGCGCTCTCGCGCGGCGCGCAACTGCGGGGTGTCGTGCACGGCGCCCACGGTCCGCTGCGCGATGCCCGGGTGACCCTCGTCGACGCGGGGGGTGCGGTGATCGACAGCACCACCACCGACTCGGACGGCAGCTACCTGTTCGCCAATCTGGCGGTCGGCGACTACACGGTGGTGGCGGCCGGTTACCCGGCGACCGCCTCCACGCTGACCCTGGCCGCGGGCACCGGTGACGACCACGTGATCGAGTTGGCGCACCCGCGCGACTGATCGGCGACAGTGTGGGCGCCGGATACGAATATCCGGCGCCCACAGTCGTATTCGGGACCAGTCCGGTCCGGCACGATCTGCGTGACCGACCGGGGCACCGTGGCGGTCGCGCTGGAGTTGAGCGGGTGCTATGGGCGGTGCCGTACCCGGGCGTCGGCGTAGAGGCAGATCGAGGCGGCGGCGGCCAGATTCAGGCTTTCCGCGCGGCCGTGGATGGGGATGCGGATGCGGTGGTCGGCGCGGGCGGCGACGGCCGGGTCCAGGCCGTGCGCCTCGTTACCGAAAAGCCATGCGGTGCCGCCGGATTCGCCCGCGGAGCGGAGCAGCTCGTCGGCGTCGTCGAGGTCGACCTCACCGCGCGCGGTGGTAGCCAGGACGGTGATGTCGTTGTCGCGCAGGGTCGTCAACACCGCATCGACATCGCGGTCGCGCGCGATCGGGACGTGGAACAGGCTGCCCGCGCAGGCGCGCACACATTTGCCGTTGTGCGGATCCACCGAATCACCGGCCAGCACGACACCGTTCGCGCCGACGGCATCGGCCACGCGAATCAGAGTTCCCGCATTACCCGGATCGGACATCTCGACCGGCACCGCCAGCATGCGAGAAGTAGCCGCTCGGCCTTCGGCTCCGCGCGTCTCCACGGTGCCCGAAAGCACCTGCCCCAGCGGCACATCGACGAGCCGGCACACCGCCACCAACCCCGGCGGCGTGACGGTCTCCCCCAGATGTTCGGCGGCCCGCTCACTCACCAGGCTGGTGCGCACGCCCTGCGCGGCGGCCGTGGCCACCAGTTCGTGTTCGCGTTCGGCGGCCCGACTCGAGTAGAACAGCTCCTCGACCCGCTCGGTATCCAGGGCCGCGGCCACGGAATTGGCGCCCTCGGCCAGGAACAGGCCGGTTTTGCGGCGCGATGCGGAGCGGTGCAGTTTGACAGCGGAAACGACCCGCGGGTTGCGTTCCGACAGTTCCGGATTCGTCCGGTCGTCGGAGCCGCGCTCCGCGGGTCGTTTCGACGTGTTGGTCAACTGGTCGCAGCTCAGGCGGCCGGGGCGTTGACATCCTCCGGCAGGGCGGCCTTGGCCACCGCCACCAGGCCGGCGAACGCCTCGGCGTCGGAGACGGCGAGCTCGGCGAGGATCTTGCGGTCGACCTCGACGCCCGCGGCCTTCAGGCCCTGGATGAAGCGGTTGTAGGTGATGTCGTTGAGCCGAGCCGCGGCGTTGATGCGCGCGATCCACAGCTTGCGGAAGTCACCCTTGCGCGCCCGGCGGTCCCGGTAGGCGTAGGTGAGCGAGTGCAGCTGCTGTTCCTTGGCCTTGCGGTACAGCCGCGAGCGCTGCCCGCGGTAGCCCTTGGAGGCCTCGAGCACGGAACGGCGCTTCTTCTGAGCGTTGACGGCCCTTTTGACGCGTGCCACTGGTCAGTCCTTGTTCGATCGAGGGGCGCGGCGGCGCCCACAGGTTGGGAGAGGGAACGGTGCGCGAGCGCGCTCAGATACCGAGCAGCTTCTTCACGCGACGGACGTCAGCGGGCGCGACGACCTCCGTGCCGTCCAGACGACGAGTCCGGCGGCTGGACTTGTGCTCGAGCAGGTGGCGACGGTTCGCCTGCTGGCGCAGCAGCTTGCCGCGACCGGACACCTTGAATCGCTTCGAGGTGCCGCTGTGGCTCTTCATCTTCGGCATGGATTCCTCAATCTTGTCTCGTTCCGGCGGCATCGCGTCGTGCGATACCGCCGGTGCTGTATCGGTTTACTGCGGGCTGGCCGCTTCGGCTTCCGGCGCGGGCGCCGAACCGGCCGCAGCGTCGCCCCCAGCGGGCGCGGAACTGCCCGGCGCCGAACCACGCTGCGCGGTCTGCTGCGCGGCGGTCTGCGCCTTCACCCGGGTCTTCGCACCCTTGTGAGGTGCGAGGACCATCGTCATGTTCCGGCCGTCCTGCTTGGCGGAGGTCTCCACGAAGCCGAGGTCGGCGACATCGGAGGCCAGCCGCTGCAGCAGCCGGAAACCGAGTTCGGGACGCGACTGCTCGCGACCACGGAACATGATGGTGACCTTGACCTTCGACCCGGCCTCGAGGAACCGCATCACGTGTCCCCGCTTGGTCGCGTAGTCGTGGTCATCGATCTTCGGACGGAGCTTCTGCTCCTTGATCACGGTCTGCTGCTGGTTCTTGCGGGACTCGCGCGCCTTCTGCGCGGTCTCGTACTTGAACTTGCCGTAGTCCATGATCTTGCAGACCGGTGGACGCGCGTCCGGTGCGACCTCGACGAGGTCGAGGTCAGCCTCTTGGGCGACGCGTAGTGCATCTTCAACACGCACGATCCCCACCTGCTCACCCCCCGGTCCGATGAGTCGGACCTCGGGGACGCGGATGCGATCGTTGATGCGGGTCTCAGTGCTGATGGGGCCTCCTAGGTCAAGCGGTGTCATCCAACGACCGCGAGCAACAACTGCAACCCCATACCCAACACGAAAGCCCCGTTGCGGTATTTCACCGCCACGGGGCCCGAATGTCGACCGGTCGCCGCGGGCATCCACCAACAGGACTGCCACCTCGACCTCGCCACGGACGGATCCGAGCGAGAACCCGCCGCAAACGGCGGGTGACCGGACCATCGAACCTGGCGCGCAGGCCGGCCGATGGTGGGAGTCGGGCTCCACTTACAGCCCCGAACCGGTGCACTGGATCGGTTCCAGCACAGGACCGGGGCGGTCGTCGCCGACCACTTTAACACCGCAGGCGCCCCTACTCCCAATCGGCCGCCCCCGCAACCCGTCGACGCGAACTCGATGACATGCTACGGATATGAGCGAGCATGCCGCCGACCCGTCGGCCCTGAGTGAGTCCGCCGATCAGGAAACGGTGCGGGAGCTGGCCGACATCCCCGCCGTCGAGGTGATCAGCCGGGCCGCGGTGATGCTGATGAGCTCGGCCGCCGAGAAGCTCGGCCTCGCCGACGAGGATCCCGATTCCAGCCCTCGCCGCGATCTGGACGAGGCCCGCCGCGTCATCACGGCGCTCGCCGGTCTGGTGACGGCCTCGGTCGAATATCTGGGCCCGCACGCCGGCCCCATCCGCGAAGGTCTGCAGTCGCTGCAACGCGCGTTCCGGGAGTCGTCGGCGCATCCGGATGCGCCGGGCGCGGGACCGGGCGAGAAGTACACCGGGCCGGTCTACTGAGCCGAGGTCCTGCTCGGCGCGGCGTGACAACGGGGGCCGCGCCGCGCCGGAATTCACCGGACAGCGATACCTGACAGCAGGGTGGCGACGACGGCGTCGACCGGGGGCGGCACGAACGGGCGCGGCGTTCCCGACAGCAACGACGACAGCACCGCGTCGTGGCAGATGCCGATCAGGACGGCGGCGGCCGCATCGACGTCGGCATCGGCCGCCACTCGGCCCAGATCACGTTCCGCGCGCAGATAGTCGACCAGCTGTTCACGCCACATCCGTTGCCGGCCTTCCGTTTCGGCGAACCTGGCCAGGACCGCGGGCTGGGCGAGCAGGCCCGCGAATACCGGCAATACCGCCTGATGCAGCGCCAGCCCCTGGCGCAGGCACACCGCCAGATTCTCCGCGAGCTCGCCGCTGCCCGCGGCGGGTAGCGGCGGGAAACTTCGATCCACCGATTCGACATGGGACCGCAGCGCCGCGGCGAGCAGTTCCTCCTTGTCGGCGAAATGGTTGTAGAGCACCCCGTCGGACACCCCGGCGGCCCGGGCGATGGCACGCACGGTGAGCCCGGCGGCGCCCTGTTCGGCGAACAATCTCTCGGCCGTGGCGATCAGATGGGCACGCAGATCGTGGTCGTCGCGGTCGTGCAGTGCCGCCGCCCGTCGGGGTGACATGAGACCTACGGTAGTGCGACGGTGGCGGTGACGAGCCGGGAGGCCGCGCGCAACCGGACCGGGCCGTCACCGGCGAACGGCACGAGCGCGGCGGCGACGGCTGCCCGGACCTCGGCATCGGTGCCGAAGTCGTTGCGCAGCCGGTGATATCGCACCGGCCCCCAGCCCACGACGAATTCGGTGGCATCGTCGACATCCGCGCCCCAGACGCTGTCGGTGACGACGAGTTCGTTTCCGACACCGGCGAATCCGGCCGCGCCGAGCAGGTCGGCGGTGGCCGCGGGATCGGCGAAGGCGCTGAAGCCGTGCCCCACCTCGAAGCCGGGCAGATGCGCTGCCGCCGCGGCGAAGACGCCGGCGATCTCGGAGTCCGCCATGGCCGGGACCGCCACCGCGAGCCGGCCGCCGGCCCCCAGCGCGCGGGCGATGTTGGTGAACGCCGCCACCGGATCGGCGAAGAACATGATGCCGAACCGGCTGATCGCCACATCGTAGGAGCCGGGTGCGAAGCCGAACACCTGGGCATCGCCCTGCTCGAACGAAACATTCTGCACGCCTTCGGCTTCGGCGAGCACGCGCGCCCGCGCGAGCATCGGCCCGGAGAGGTCGACACCTGTCGCCGAGGCCGCCCGCCGCGCCGCCGCCCGCGTCAATTGGCCGTTGCCGCAACCGATGTCGAGGACGCGATCTCCCGGTCCGACCTGCGCCGCGGTCAGCAAAGGCTCGTTGATCCCGTCGTTCACGGCGTCGTAGCGGTCGGCGTGGCCGGCCCAGTGTTCGCCCTCGTATCCGTTCCATGCCTCGGACTGTGCGGTGTTGACGATGTGGGTCATCGCGGTCTCCTCGGAATTATTATGAACAAGCGTTCATGAACGTGTGTTCATAATGACCGACGAGACATTCGGCCGTCAAGGTGCCGGCACAGCACGATCTGTGTCGGCGGCCTCTGCGTTCGACGTGAGGGACCGGATCGGGGCGAGCGGGCTGCCGCCCGGAGGGGGATCATCGAACGCCGCGACCGCCTGGGTGTGCCGACCGCGACCACTCCCGCGGGCACCGAGGAGCGACCACGAGACGAGGGCGGATCAGTTGTCGCGCAGCGTGATTCGCCGAAGCGCCGCGTCCGTCTCCGCGGCGAGCACGCCGACCAGTTCGGTGGCCGAGACGATCGAGGTGATCCGGTCGACGGCTTGGCCCGCCCACACCGGAACCGCGGTGAGGTCGTTGCGGGCGGCGGCGTCATGGTACTCGCGCAGGGCGGCCTCGTCGGTGCGCAGTTCGTCGTCGCGACCGCGCCACCGGTCGATGAAGGTGTTGCGCAGCGTGCGGGCCGGATACTTCTCCGGCCACGGCGCGCCGCGCGCGATGTCGAGGGTCCAGTTCACCTCGGTATCGCCGCCGGTGGCATCCACCAGGGCCTTACCCAGTTCGGCGGGCACCAGGGCCTCGTGAGTCGCCTGGAAGCGCGTACCCACCATCGCCCCGGCCGCGCCGAGCGCCAGGGCGGCCGCGATCGCGCGACCGTCGGCGATGCCACCGGCGGCGAGTACCGGCACCGCACCCGCCAGATCGACGACCGTCGGCACGAACGAGAGGGTCCCGATGCCCTGGGCGGCGCAGTGCCCGCCGGCGTCGCTGCCCTGCGCCACCAGCACATCCGCGCCCGCGTCCAGCGCCCGGCGCGCCTCGTCGACATCGGTGACCTGGGCGATCAACACCGCACCGGCGTCCCGGACGGTCGCGGCCAAGGGCAGCGGATCGCCGAAGGACAACAGGACCGCCGCGGGGTCGAACGACAGCGCGTGGTCCAGGACGGCCCGGTCGATCGCCCAGCTCAGGAAGCCGACTCCCCATGGCGCGGTGGTGTTCTCGCGCACCAGTCGCAGTTCGCGCTCGACCCATTCCCGATCGCCGCGACCGCCACCGACGAGCCCCAGGCCGCCCCCCTCGGACACCGCGGCGGCCAGCGCCCCGCCCGCTTCCCCACCCATCGGCGCGGACACGATCGGGTGGCGGACGGAGAGGATTTCGGTGAATGCGGTCGGGATCGCCATATCCCGATCGTCGCAGGTGTCTGCGGCGGACGGGCGGCGGCATGCGGACCGGTTGGTCGTTATCGCGCTCGAGCACCACCCACGTGCCGCGGTGACTTGCCCCAATGCGGGCATTTTCGCCTTCGCCGCACGGTAGCCGCCTTCTATGATTCGCCGAATGTCTTCATGGGTACGTTCCAGCGGAAGACGTGACGATACCGGGGTGCAGCATGACCGCCAGAAGAGATCTGGACCACGAACTCGGCGGCCCGACCGCCGCCACGGATCTACTGACCGATCACGAGTGCGCCGACCTGTTGCTGCTGTTCACGCAGGCACGTCAGGAGGAGGCGAAGGCGCTGTCGCAGTCGGTGGACGCGATGATCAGCGCCCTGCCGCGGCCGCTGCGCACGCCGGCGAAGAAGATCATGTTCGGGAACCTGCTGGACTGATGACGGATCCGGTAACCCGCGCCCAGCTCATCCTGCTCGCCCGCACCCTGCACGTACCACCGGAACGACTCGCGCATCTCGAACGGCTCGGCGCCCGGAATCTGCACGAATTACAGCAGCGGATGGCCGCGATCGTCTTCGATCAGCATGCCGAAACCTTCAAGCGGATAAGCAGATTGGTGCCGATCATCCCGCTCGGCATCTCGATGCCGCTGGTGCAGAAGCTGGTGCCGCCGGCGTTGACGGGGCGCGCGGCCGGGGCGGTGGGCGTCGACCATCCGAGGAAGGCCGCCGAAACCGTCGCGCTGCTGGGCATCGGCTACGCGGCCGACTGCGCGCCGTATCTGGACCCGCGCACGGTCGGCGAACTGGCCGATATCGCGCCGCCGGAACCGATCGTGCAGATCGTCAACGAGGTGCTACGCCGCCGCGACTACATCACCGCCGGACCGTTTCTCGGCTACGCCTCGCCACGGTTGATCGAGGCCGTGGAGCGCGGCGTGCCCGACGACGAAGGCCTGATCTTCTCGGCGTCGTTCGCGTTCTCGACCAGCGCCCTGACCTCGGTGCTGCGCCAGTTGCTGAACGGCCCGGCGCGCCGGATGCCGCGCATGATCCAGACCGTTCTGCACGGGTCGCCGGAATTGCGGCTGGCGGCGTTGTCGATCTTCGCGCGCTGCGATGCCGACGTCGTCGCCGACGTGGGAGATATCGTGCTGGGCGTCGGAACGCCCGCCGTGCTGTGCAATCTGGTGACGACCGCGATCCACGGCGGGGCGGTGCGCGATATGGCCGTCTTCTTCGACACCCTGCGTCCGCCCGCCCTGGCCGCGATGGCGGCACTGCCGATATTCACCGATACCGCGGTGGCCGCCGCCCTGCTGCAGGGGCTGGAGGGCTGCTCCGATCCGTCGCCCTGGCGCGGGCTGTTCGCCCTCCTGGCACAGCTCGATCCCAGGATGCGGCCGGCATTAGCCGATATGCTCGCGCAGCAGTCCGACGCCACCATCGGGGCGCTGCCCTCGCACGCCACGGAGGCCGATCTGTGGCCCGCCCTGCTGGATATCGTTGCGGCGGGCGATCATTCGGTGCAGACGCGGATCGGCAGCCGCTGGGCGATGCTGCCTCCGGAACGCCGCGCGGGCGTGCAATGGCATCTGGACGAACGCAGCGAAGACCCGCGATTGACCACGGTCGCCGGCGCGGTGGCCGCCAGTTCGGTCTCGGTGGAGGAGGTCTTCTTCCGGCGCCGGCAGCTCGGCCGCCGCCGTGGAGCCGACAGCTGGGACGCCGTCTGAAGAGCCGGCACCTACCAGCCCCGCAGATGCCGAGTCGTCGAGAGACAGAAGGGTTCGTCCCGCCTGATCGGGCATACCGGACGGCGGCACAGATGTCACCGAATCAGCGTCGAGAAGCGACGGACCCGCCGGAAACCAGCAGGTCCGTCGCGCACTACTCGGGGCTCAGCCGACGGCAGCGGCCTTCCGGCGCCCGGCCGGCTTCGCGGCCGCCGCCTTGGCAGCCGGCGCCTTCTTCGCCTTGGACGTCTTCGCCGGTGTGGCCGGCTTCTCGAGTACCTCGCGCAGGAACTGACCGGTGTAGCTCTCACCCACAGCCGCAACGTCTTCCGGCGTGCCCTGTGCGATCACGGTGCCACCGCCGGAGCCACCCTCGGGACCCATATCGATCACCCAGTCGGAGGTCTTGATGACGTCCAGGTTGTGTTCGATGACGATCACCGTATTGCCCTTGTCGACCAGTCCGTTGATCACCGCGAGCAGTTTGCGGATGTCCTCGAAGTGCAGGCCGGTGGTCGGCTCGTCGAGGATGTAGACCGTGCGCCCGGTCGAGCGCTTCTGCAGTTCGGCGGCCAGTTTCACGCGCTGGGCCTCACCACCGGACAAGGTCGGAGCGCTCTGGCCCAGCCGCACATATCCCAGGCCGACATCGACCAGCGTCTTGAGGTAGCGGTGGATCGAGGTGACCGGCTCGAAGAATTCGGCCGCCTCCTCGATCGACATGTCGAGTACCTCGGCGATGGTCTTGCCCTTGTAGTGCACCTCGAGGGTTTCCCGGTTGTAGCGGGCGCCGTGGCACACCTCGCAGGGCACGTACACATCCGGCAGGAAGTTCATCTCGATCTTCAACGTGCCGTCGCCGGAACAGGCCTCGCACCGCCCGCCCTTGACGTTGAAAGAGAACCGGCCCGGCTGATAGCCGCGCACCTTGGCCTCGGTGGTGGCCGCGAACAGGGTGCGGATCTTGTCGAAGACGCCGGTGTAGGTGGCCGGGTTCGAGCGCGGGGTGCGCCCGATCGGCGACTGGTCGACCTGCACCAGCTTGTCGAGATGGTCGAGCCCGTTGATCCGGGTGTGCCGGCCGGGCACCTGTCGCGCACCGTTGAGCTTGTTCGCCAGGACGGTCGCCAGAATGTCGTTGACCAGCGTCGACTTCCCGGAGCCGGAGACGCCCGTCACCGAGGTCAGCACGCCGAGCGGGAAGGCCACGTCGATCCCGCGCAGATTGTGTTCATTCGCGCCGACCACGGTGAGCTGCTTCTTCTTCGACACCGGCCGGCGCACCAGCGGCACCTCGATCACCTCGCGGCCGGACAGGTAGGCGCCGGTCAGCGAGTTCGGATCCTCGAGCAGGCCCGGGTACGGACCGCTGTAGACGACCTGGCCGCCGTGCTCGCCGGCCAGCGGACCGATGTCGACGACCCAATCCGAGGAGTGGATGGTGTCCTCGTCGTGTTCGACCACGATGAGCGTATTGCCGAGATTGCGCAGCCGCGTGAGGGTTTCGATCAGACGCCGGTTGTCGCGCTGGTGCAGGCCGATGGACGGCTCGTCCAGTACGTACAGCACGCCGACCAGTCCCGAGCCGATCTGGGTGGCCAGCCGGATCCGCTGCGCTTCACCGCCGGACAGCGTCGCCGCCGCCCGCGACAGCGTCAGATATTCCAGGCCGACGTCGAGCAGGAAGCCGAGCCGGGCCTGGATCTCCTTGAGTACCTGGCCGGCGATCGCGGCCTCCCGCTCCCCCAGCTCGAGCGAGTTCAGGAAGCGTGAGCAGTCGCGGATCGAGAGATCACACACCTCGGCGATGGAACGGCGCCCGCCCTCGGCGTTGAGCGTGACGGCCAGGATCTCCGGGCGCAGCCGCGCACCGCTACAGACCGGGCACGGCACATCGCGCATGTACCCGTCGTAGTGCTCCTTCATCTGCTCGGATTCGGTGCTCTCCAGCCGCCGCTGCAGGAACGGCATCACGCCCTCGAAATCCGCGTAATAGGACCGCTTGCGGCCGTAGCGGTTGGTGTAGGACACGTGCACCTGGTCGGAGCTGCCCTCGAGCACCGCCTTACGGGCCTTGAGCGGCAACGTGTTCCACGGCGCGTCCATCGAGAAGCCGATCGCCTCCGACAGCCCGGACAGCAACCGGTTGAAGTATTCGGCGGTCTGCCCGCGCGACCACGGGGCGATCGCGCCGTCGTTGAGGCTCAGTTCCGGATCGGGTACCACCAGTTCCGGATCGACCTCCTTGCGAATGCCGAGACCGGTGCAGTCCGGGCAGGCGCCGTAGGGCGAGTTGAAGGAGAACGACCGCGGTTCCAGATCCTCGATATCGAGGGGGTGACCGTTCGGGCAGGCCAGTTTCTCGGAGAACCGCCGCTCGCGGTCGTGTGCGTGCTCGTCGCGGTCGACGAAGTCCAGGACCACGATGCCGTCGGCCAGCCGCAGCGCCGTCTCGATCGAATCCGTCAGTCGCTGTTTGGAAGTCGGCTTCACCGCCAGCCGGTCGATCACGACCTCGATGTCGTGCTTCTCCTGCTTCTTCAGCTTCGGCGGCTCGGTGAGCGGATACACCACGCCGTCGACGCGCACCCGGGAGTAGCCCTGGGTGTTGAGCTGGTCGAACAGGTCCACGAATTCGCCCTTGCGGGTCCGCACCACCGGAGCCAGCACCTGGAAGCGGGTGCCGGGCTCCATCTCCAGCACCTGATCCACGATCTGCTGCGGGGTCTGCTTGGCGATCAGCTCACCGCAGACCGGGCAGTGCGGCGTTCCGGCGCGGGCATACAACAGGCGCAGATAGTCGTAGACCTCGGTGATGGTGCCGACGGTCGAGCGCGGGTTGCGGTTGGTCGACTTCTGGTCGATCGACACCGCCGGGGAGAGTCCCTCGATGAAATCCACATCGGGCTTGTCCATCTGCCCCAGGAACTGGCGCGCGTACGCCGACAGCGACTCGACGTAGCGGCGCTGGCCCTCGGCGAAGATGGTGTCGAAGGCGAGGCTCGATTTACCGGATCCGGAGAGTCCGGTGAACACGATGAGGCTGTCGCGTGGCAGGTCGAGGTCCACTCCCTTCAGGTTGTGCTCCCGAGCTCCGCGCACGGTCAACAGATCCGCCACCGGCTGTCCCTTCTCGATCGAAATTCGGCGTCCAGAATCTCCCCGGACGCCATGCTAGGCACACCCACCGACAAGTTCGGCGACACGACCGCGAGCGGACCCGCCGGCACCGCCGCGAGCGGGCCCGGTCGTCACGCCGGACCGAGCACCACCACGGAGTTGTGCCCGCCCATACCGAGCGAGGTCTTCACCGTGAATCCGCCGTCGAACGGGGTGGGTCCGTCCAGCAGGCGAGGATGCGCCTCGGCCACGATCGGCGGCGCCGCCACGACGCCGCGCTCGTAACCCAGGGCCGTCGCCGCGATCTCGACGCCGGCCGCCGCACCCATGCAATGTCCGGTCAGCGGTTTGATCGAATAGACCTGCGGGCGGTCGTCGAAGATCCGCGCCAGCACGGCCCGTTCGGCCACATCGCACTGCCGGGTTCCGGGACCGTGGGCGTTGTAGTAGCTCACGTCCCCGGGGCGCACCCCGGCCCGGTCCAGGGCCCGGTGCGTACAGTCCAGTATCCGCTCCAGACCGGGGTCCACGGACACGACGTGATAAGCGTCATTGGTCATCGCCCCGCCGAGCATCGCGCAGTAGGGCCGCTCCACCTGCCGCGAGACCACGAACGCCACCGACGCCTCGCCGAAGCTGAATCCGCGGCTGCCCTCCTGGAACGGCCGGCACGCCTCCAGCGGATCGGCGTCGATCACCGCCGCGCCCATCTGCACGAAGTGGTGGACCATATCGGGGCTCGACGACAGGTCGGTGGTCACGCATACGACGTCGTCGGCGAAACCCTGATCCAGCCACATCTGCGCGGTGATCAGCGCGACATTGGCCGAACTGCAGGCCGCCGAGACGTTCATCGACGGTCCGTGGAAGCCGAACTCCTGCATCAGCAGCGAAATCGGGGTCGAGGGCAGCAGCCGCAGATAGTCGCGGGAACGACGGCGGCTGTGGTCGGTGAGGTAGAAGTCCTCCCAGTCGCGCACATCGCCGAGCACGATCGCGTGGATCACCCCGACCGTACCGCCCGGACGCCAGCCTCGTTCGGCCGCGTCGGCGATCGCCTCGCGCGCGGCCTCCTGCACCGCGCGGGCGTAGCGGCTCGGGCTCAGCGACTCGTCACCACCGTCGGGGACCAGCGCAACCCACGCGTATTCGTCGCGATCGGGGCCGTAGCCGGGGTAGAGCCGGGCGGCCGCCTTACCGGTGTGCAGACCGCGCCACAGCGTTTCCCGGCCCCAGCCGTAACCGCTGACCACGCCGATACCTGCGATCGGCATACGATCTTGATATTCTCGAGTTGATATCGGGGTCGTGTTCGGCATTCGCGCTCCTACACCCTGCCTGGGCTACTGCCTCCGGCGTCACACCCGGTCCGGTCCCCCGACCGGACCGAACCCGAACCCGACAGCGTACCCTTCGCCGATACCGCGGGAACGGGCACCTGTCATGATCACTCACAGGCCCGATCAGCACCTGAACTGTGACCGAACCAATACCGTCCACACTGTGATCCGCGGTACGTCACCATCAGAATGATCCCGTGCGCCAATTGACCTGACAGACCATGATCAGGGGGTTACATGTGGTTGAGGCAGGTGAGAACCGGTCCGACGGCGTGATGGACGCCGAACAACTCGCCCAGCGGTATCGCACGCTGGTCGAGCACAGTCCCGACGGTGTCGTCGTGCACGAGGACGGCGTCGTCGTCTTCGCCAATCCGGCGATCGTGCGGCTGCTGGCCGCCCCGGGAGTGGACGAGGTGGTCGGACATCCGGTCGCCCAGTTCGTGGCGCATCGCGACCTGCCGGCGATGCTCGAGCGCATCGACCGGCTGCACCAGACCGGCGACGCGTCCGAGACAGCGGAAATGACCCTGATCCGCTGCGACGGCCAGGCCGTCGACGTCGAGACGGTCTCGGTGCTCACCGTCTGGCAGAACCGGCTCGCCTATCAGGTGGTGATCCACGACCTCACCGCGCAACGCCGGGCCGAGGCCGCGCAACGCCGGGCCGAACACCATTTCACGGCCGTGGTGTCGCAACTCGAGGAGGGTGTGGTCGTCATCGACCGCGAGGGCCGGATCGAGTCGATCAACCCGGCGGCGCTGCGCATCTTCGGTCAGGACGGCGACAATCTGATCGGCCGCCGCATCGATTCGCTGCCGCTGGCGCTGCTGGACGCCAACGCCCAGCCGCTGGCCCCGAGCCACCACCCGGTGGCGCGGACGCTGGTCACCGGGGAAACCATCTCCCGCTACGTGTTCGGCGTGGACCGCCCGGACGGGCAGCGGCGCTGGCTGTCGGGTTCGAGCCGGTTGCTCAACCCCGGCGCGCCCGACTCGCCGGCCGTCTCCTCGTTCAACGACGTCACCGAATTCCGTGCCAGCCGAAGGCAATTGGAGTATCAAGCGACCCACGACCCGCTCACCGGGCTGGCCAATCGGTCGCTGGTGCTCTCGCGGCTGGCGACCGCGCTGGGCGTCGACGAACAGTCGCCGGTGTCGAACGTGCTGTTCATCGACCTCGACGGATTCAAGGCCATCAACGACACCCTGGGCCACGCGATCGGCGATACCGTGCTGCAGATCGTGGCCCAGCGGCTGCAGCGCGGCCTGCGCACCGACGACGTGGTGGGCCGCATCGGCGGCGACGAATTCCTGGTCCTGCTGTCCGGCCGCACCCAGCCGGACGATCTGGACGGACTGATCGCCCGGCTGCGCCAGACCATGGCCGAGCCGATCATCGCCCGCGGCCACCGCATCCACATCGAGGCCTCGATCGGCGTCACCGCGCTGCGCCCGGGTGATCCGCGCACTCCCGAAGCGGTCCTGCACGACGCGGATCTGGCGATGTACCGTGCCAAACCGGCGACCTCCGAGAGCAACGCCCTGGGACGGCGGCCGAACAACACCCACGCCTCCTGAAAGATCAGCGGATGATCGTCGAACACGCGCTGCTGTCCGTCGTGCCGATCGCACGGGCCTGGTAGTGCAATATTTCACTACCGTGTTCGCGGCGCGTTCACCTGCGACTACAGCGAGTCCGGCGAACCCCAACTAGACTCGACGATTCCGTTCTCTTCGCGCGCGGCCCGCTCGGGCCCTGTGGTGACAAGGAGTTCCGTTTTGCCCGACCGCCTCACCGAGGATCGCCCCGCCACCGATCGCGCCGCCGAACTGGAGCGGGAGCAGAGCTATCTCACCCTGCTGTATCAGCGGCTGGACGGTATGCGCGAATACGCACAGCGCCGGCTGCGGACGGTGTTGCTGGAAACCGGTGGCACCCCGCAGGCCCGCAGCGAACGCGAATCGTTCACCCAGCTCTACTCGGAGGATCTGGCGAAATACGACGCCGCCGAGAACGGGCTGTGCTTCGGCCGGATCGATCTGGCCGCGGAGAACACCGAGGACACCGGCGACGCGGCCGAGTACCGCTACATCGGCCGCCTCGGCATCCTCGACGAGGACGACGACTACAACACCCTGCTCCTGGATTGGCGGGCCCCGCTGGCCCGGCCGTTCTACCTCGCGACCACCGCCGCCCCCGACGGCGTGACTCGTCGCCGGCACATCCGCTCGCGCAATCGCAACGTGACCGGAATCAGCGACGAATACCTCGATCTGGAGATGGCGCGCCGCGCCGGCGCGATCGAGTCCGACGACGGCGGCGTCGGCAGTGAGAGCGCCCTTCTCACCGCCCTGAACGCGGCGCGCACCGGCCATATGACCGATATCGTCGAGACGATCCAGGGCGAGCAGGACGCCATCATCCGCTCCGAACATCGCAGCGTCCTGGTCGTCCAGGGCGGTCCGGGTACCGGGAAGACCGCGGTCGCGCTGCATCGTGCGGCGTATCTGCTCTACACCTACCGTCAGCAGCTCGACAAGGCCGGTGTGCTGATCATCGGCCCCAATTCCACCTTCCTCGACTACATCGGCCAGGTGCTGCCGTCGCTGGGCGAGACCGGTGTGCTGCTGTCCACGATCGGCAATCTGTATCCGGGAGTCGAAGCGACACTGGAGGATTCGCTGCGCGCGGGCGAGCTCAAGGGTTCGCTCGATATGCTCGATGTGCTGAAGAAGGCGGTGCGCGACCGGCAGGAGGTGCCGCGCGACCCGGTCCGCCTCGACTTCGACGGGTACGAGCTGACGCTGGATCGCAAGATCGCCACCCGCGCTCGCGGCCGGGCCCGCTCCTCGCGCCGCCCGCACAACCTCGCCCGCCCGATCTTCGCCGCCTCGGTGGTCGACGCGCTGACCGACCAGCTGGCACAGATCATCGGTAAGGACCAGTTCGCCGACACCGTCGACGAAGCCGATGCCGCCGCCGGCCGCCGCCCATCGAATACCGGGCGCAATCTGCTGAGCCAGGCCGATCTGACCGAGATCCGCGACGAGATGCGCGCCGACGCCGGCATTCAGCGCGCGATCGCGCAGTTGTGGCCGATCCTGACCCCCCAGCAGGTGCTCGCCGACCTGTGGGCCGAACCCGAGCGGCTGGCGCATGCCGCGGACCGGCTCAGTGCCGAGGACCGCAAGGAGCTGTTCCGCGCCCTCGACCCGGCGAACGGACCCGCCTTCGCGGCCGCGGACGCGCCGCTGCTCGACGAGCTGGCCGAATTGCTGGGCATCGACGACGCCGAGGAGCGGGAGCGCTCCCGCCGGCGGTGGCGTGCGCAGCTGGCCGAGGCGCAGGAGGCGCTCGACATCCTGACCGGTTCGGCGCCGCAGGACCTCGAGGACGACCTGGATCCGGAGATCCTGATGGCCTACGACCTGATCGACGCCGGCCAGCTCGCCGAGCGCCAGCACGTGCGCAATCGTCAGACGACCGCGGAGCGGGCCGCCGGCGATCGCAGCTGGACGTATGGACACGTGATCATCGACGAGGCGCAGGAACTGTCGGAGATGGCGTGGCGAATGGTGATGCGGCGCATTCCGAATCGCTGGGTCACGGTGGTCGGCGATGTGGCGCAGACCGGCGATCCGGCGGGGGCGTCGTCGTGGCAGCGGATGCTGGAACCCTATGTCGCACAGCGCTGGAAGCTCACGGAACTGACGGTCAACTACCGCACGCCCGCCGAGATCATGGCGGTGGCCGCCGATGTGCTGGCGGCGATCGATCCGGAGGCCACCATCCCGCGGTCGGTCCGGGAATCCGGCTTTCCGCCGCGGGCCGTGCAGGTGGGGGCCGGCGGTTCGCTGGCCGCGGTCACCGAACTCGTCGCCGCCGAGGCCGGCAAGCCCGGTATCACGGCGGTCCTGGCCCCGCATGCGACGGTGAGCGAATTCGCCTCGCTGGCGGGCGATTCCGTGCAGGTGCTGACGGTGGCCGAGGTCAAGGGCCTCGAGTTCGACGCGGTCGTGCTGGTGGAACCGCAGGCCATCCTGGACGAATCGCCGCGCGGGCTCAACGATCTGTACGTGGCGCTCACCCGTGCCACCCAGCGATTATCGGTGGTTCACACCGGCACGCTGCCCGAGGTCCTCGGCGCATTGCGCTGAGGCCCCGGGCGGCCGGTCACGCGAAGGTCAGCGGACGGTGTGCACGATCAGGACGTCGCTGCGCGACTTGCGGGCGACATCGGAGGGCACCGAACCGAGCAGGCGCCCGGCCAGGGTGTTGAGGCCGCGGTTACCGACGACCAGCAGATCGGCCTCCACCTCCTTGACGAGGTTCAGCAGCGATTCGACGGGTTCGCCGACGACGGCCCGCTCCACGATGTTGGTCGCCCCGGCGGCGGCCGCCTTGTCCCGCGCGACCCGCAGGATCTCGTTGGTGGGAGCCGAGCCGCGCACCTGGTAGGCCTCGTCCTTGAGGACGTCGGCCGCGGCGGCCACATCGCGGTCGTCGGTCGGGTAGTACGCGCACGCGACGTACAGGGTGGCGCCCGCGTCGCCGGCCAGCGCGGCAGCCTTCTCGACAGCGACATACGACGAATCCGAGCCATCGGTACCGACGACAATGGACCGGTAGGCGGTCATCTTTCCTCCAAACGTACAAGTGGGCGGATGCCTGCGCGCAATTCCGGAGCAGAAACCCGCGCGGGCAACTGCGCTAGACCATAACCGTTATCGCGCCGGAATCATCGACAATCGCAATACATCACATCGATGCGCCCTGCGATCCGCAGGACACATTCGCCGTCCGGGCGGCCGCGCGACCCGTCTCACCAGCGCTGATCCCGAACCCGGCGGCGGCGCGCCGCGATCGCCGTCGCAGTCGCGAACCCGATTGTGGCCCTGGGATTTTCGTCACAGAAGGGTTTTCCCAATTGCACGGACCGCGATTGCCCGGATGCACAGAGCGCACCCGGGCGTGATGGTGAGAACTCACAATTCCCGGCGGCGAGAACCGATTCCGGTGGTTTCCGGATACGCGAGGCAATAACCGCCGAATGTGGAATGCGGGTCGTTCCGCGTTCGTCAGAGGTGGAATAACGGTCCGGTGATTGTGGCGCCGAGATCGTCCACACGGGCGAAGAAGGCGAACAGCATCAGGGCCGCACCGGCCAATGCGAGATCCTTGTTGAAATGAATCATCTCGCCCTGTTTGGCCTGCGCATCGGATTCCTTCCAGAATGGGTGCATCAGGAATGCGGTCGGCAGCAGGAAGACGAACAGCAGCAGCGCACCCAGATCGGCCCACACCCCGAGCAGCACGCTCAAGGCGCCGAGCAGCAGGACCACCCCCGAACCCAGCACCGCCTCCTTCGCCATCGGAACACCCTTGCTGCGGGCGTAGCCGGTCATCGCGTCGGCCTGGGTCAGATGCCCGATCGCCGAACTCGCGAACAATATGACGAACAGAATGCGCCCGATCAGCACCAGAACACTCATCGCCAACTCCTCTGTCGGCCGGCAGCACTGCCGCCGGGCTGGTAGTACAGCATTCAACTACTTATGAGTTCGGATATTCCCGGAACCGGGGTGGCTGAAACGAATCAGCGATCCGGCGCCGGATCGCCCGGTGAGGCGTGGTGTGACAGTAGCGATGCGCGGGCGTATTCCAGCGGCGCCATTCCGATCTCGTTCGCGAATTCGCGACTGAAATGGGCCTGATCGAAATAGCCGAGTTCCAGCGCCAGGGTCGCCAGATCGTCGGTGCGGCCCTGTGCCAGCAGTTGTGCGCCGTCCTGGAGCCGATAGCGGCGCAACACCCATTTCGGCCCGGCGCCGACGTAGCGGCGGAACAGGCGTTGCAGGGTGCGGATCGGAATGCCGAAACGGGCGGTGACCTGATCGACCCGGGTCAGCTCGGGCTCGGCTTCCATCGCGGCGATGATCCGCAAGACCAGCAGGTAGTTCTCATCGGGTGCGCGGCGGCCCGCGGCGCGGGCGAAATAGGCGTCGACGATGTCGCGGCGCTCCTCGGCGCTGTCGGTCGCCAGCACGCGTTCGGTCAGGCCCGCGGCCTCCGGCAGCACCTCGGTCAGTTCGATCGCGGTATCGCGCAGGGCGCCGACGTCGATGCCGGTGAAGGCGCCGAAGCCGCCGGGACGGAATTTGGCGGCGAAGGTCACCCCCTGCCCCGTCAGTTCGCGCACGAATTTGCCGGTGGTCACACCGTTGACGAATCCGCCGGTTCGGGTGGCGGATCGCTCGAAGCTGACGTTGACCGAGGGGAACGGCAGCACCTGCGCCTGATAGGGCGGGCGGCCGCGCAGATCCCAGGAGACCGACCAATACCATTCGACGAATTCCGCCGTCTGCGGGCCGGCCGGCAACCGGATCAACCGACGATGACGCTCCTGCTCGCGGGGATGCAGGATGCCCTTGGTGACCTCCGGCGGAGGCACCGGAACCGGATGCAGCGCAGCGCCTTTCGCGCGCCCGTCACCGGTCGGCACGGCCCGTCTCCCGCCGCGGACGAGGCTGTCGCTTTCTTACAAGATCCATTCCCCGCGGTGGCCGAGAGTTGTACCTATGAGCAACGACGTCAATCCCATTCCCGAGGGTTATCACTCCATCAACTGTTTCCTGGCCGTACCCGACGGCAACAAGGCCATCGAGTTCTACTCCGCGGTCTTCGGCGCGAAGGTGCTCAGCCGCAACGACCTTCCCGACGGGCAACCGGCGCACGCCGAACTGGCGATCGGCGATTCCACCATCCAGATGGGTATGCCCATCCCCGAACACGGGGTGCGCGCACCCGAATCGGATTGGGTGCACACCAGCATCGTGCACTACTGCCCCGATGCCGACGCGGTCGTCGCCCGCGCCGCCGAACACGGCGCCGCCCGGGTCGAGGAGCCGCAGACGTTCGTCACCGGGGACCGCTACGGGCTGGTGATGGATCCCTTCGGACATCGCTGGGTGGTCATGACCCGGGTCGAGGACGTCTCGCGCGAGGAGGCCGAGCGCCGGGTCGACGAGTGGATGGCCACGCAGAGCTGACGCGGGCCGCGCCGGTGCCCCGGTCCGGCCGGGGCACCGCCGCGTGTGCGGGAAAGACGCTGCGCGGGAACTCATTTCAGCCCGGCGGCATCCATACCACGCAACTCCTTCTTCAGGTCGGCGATCTCGTCGCGCAATCGCCCGGCCAGCTCGAACTGCAATTCGCGGGCGGCGTTCATCATCTGATCGGTCAGCTGGGCGACCAGATCCGCCAGTTCCGCGCGCGGCATGTTCGCGATATCGCGGCCCTCGTACACCCCGGCGCTCACCGCGCGGCCGGGTTCACCCTGGGCTCGGCGGCCGCGGCTGGCATTGCGCCCGGATCCCCCGACCTCCACCTCGGTCTCGTCGGCCTCGCGGTAGACCTGATCGAGGATGTCGGCGATCTTCTTGCGCAGCGGTTTCGGATCGATGCCGTTGGCTTCGTTGTAGGCGACCTGCTTGGCCCGCCGCCGTTCGGTCTCGTCGATGGCCTGGCGCATCGAATCGGTCACCTTGTCGGCGTACATGTGCACTTCGCCGGAGACGTTGCGCGCGGCACGCCCGATCGTCTGGATGAGGCTGGTGGCGCTGCGCAGGAAGCCCTCCTTGTCGGCGTCCAGGATCGCGACCAGCGACACCTCCGGCAGGTCGAGGCCCTCACGCAGCAGGTTGATGCCGACCAGCACGTCGTATTCGCCCAGCCGCAGCTGCCGCAGGAGTTCGACGCGGCGCAGCGTGTCGATCTCCGAATGCAGGTAGCGCACGCGCACGCCCATGCCCAGGAGATAGTCGGTGAGATCCTCGGCCATCTTCTTGGTGAGGGTGGTGACCAGGACGCGTTCGTCGCGTTCGGTGCGGGTGCGGATCTCGTGCACCAGATCGTCGATCTGGCCCTTGGTCGGTTTGACCACCACCTGCGGGTCGACCAGTCCGGTCGGGCGGATCACCTGCTCGACGAATTCACCGCCGGTACTGCCCAGTTCGTACGGGCCGGGCGTCGCGGACATGTACACGGTCTGGCCGATCCGGTCGGCGAACTCCTCCCAGGTGAGCGGGCGGTTGTCCACCGCCGAGGGCAGCCGGAAACCGTATTCGACAAGGTTGCGCTTGCGCGACATATCGCCTTCGTACATGCCGCCGATCTGCGGCACGGTCACGTGCGACTCGTCGATGATCAGCAGGAAGTCCTCCGGGAAGTAGTCGAGCAGGGTCGCCGGCGCCGAACCGGCCGGACGGCCGTCGATATGCCGCGAATAGTTCTCGATACCGGAGCAGAACCCGACCTGCCGGATCATCTCCAGGTCGTATTGGGTGCGCATGCGCAGCCGCTGCGCCTCGAGCAGTTTGCCCTGCCGCTCCAGATCCGCGAGCCGCTGTTCGAGTTCGGTCTCGATATCGCCGACCGCGCGCTCCATCCGATCCGGCCCGGCCACGTAGTGGGTGGCCGGGAAGATGCGCAGGGTGTCGACCTGGCGCACCACATCACCGGTGAGCGGGTGCAGGTAGTACAGCGCCTCGATCTCGTCGCCGAAGAACTCGATGCGGACCGCGAGTTCCTCGTAGGAGGGAATGATCTCGACGGTGTCGCCGCGCACCCGGAACGAACCGCGGGTGAAGGCCATGTCGTTGCGCGTGTACTGGACATCGACCAGCAGGCGCAGCAGCCGGTCGCGCTCGACCTCTGCGCCGACCTCGAGCTGTACCGAGCGGTCCAGATAGGACTGCGGAGTACCCAGGCCGTAGATACACGAGACCGAGGCGACCACCACGACATCGCGGCGCGAGAGCAGGCTCGAGGTCGCCGAATGGCGCAGCCGCTCCACGTCGTCGTTGATCGAGGAGTCCTTCTCGATGTAGGTATCGGTCTGCGCGATGTAGGCCTCGGGCTGGTAGTAGTCGTAGTAGGAGACGAAGTACTCCACCGCGTTGTGCGGAAGCATCTCGCGCAGTTCGTTGGCCAGCTGGGCGGCCAGGGTCTTGTTCGGCGCCATGACCAGGGTCGGGCGCTGGACCCGCTCGATCAGCCAGGCCGCGGTGGCCGATTTGCCGGTACCGGTGGCGCCGAGCAGCACCACGTCCTTCTCGCCACCACGCAACCGCCGCTCCAGCTCCGCGATCGCGGCGGGCTGGTCACCGGCGGGCCGATGCTCGCTGACGACCTCGAACCGCCCGTCGGAGCGTTCGATCGCCCCGATCGGCCGGAATTCCGAATGCGCCAGCGGCTGCTCGCCGGGTGCGTCCGAATCCGCGGGGATCTCCG
This sequence comes from Nocardia violaceofusca NBRC 14427, assembly GCF_963869435.1. Classification (NCBI taxonomy): domain Bacteria; kingdom Bacillati; phylum Actinomycetota; class Actinomycetes; order Mycobacteriales; family Nocardiaceae; genus Nocardia; species Nocardia violaceofusca. The sequence continues at coordinate 64,820 of NZ_CAWMPM010000021.1, read as the reverse complement.
TTGCGAAAGCCATGGTCACCAGGGTAAGCCGCGGCACCGACAAGTTCCGGCGCCGTGACCGCGGGCACAGCGACACACCCGGCGATCATTTTTCGGCCACGACTGCGTATCGACGGGCACGGGCGCTGCCGCGGGGTGGTCCGGGCGCCGCCCCGCGACTGCGACCGCGGCGGCGGATGCACCGGCCCCCAGGGCAACCACACGGCAAAACCAGCGGCCCACCCATCCCCGACGCGAGGACCATCACAGTGGGCTCGGCCGACGCCCCGCACCCACACCGGCCCGCCTCGTCCACGGCGAACCGGAGCCGTCCGATCGGACGTCGGCACAACCGGTCGGCGGCGGAACCGGTTCGACCCTCCGGAACACGCCCTATCCCGATCAATTCGACCGGACCCGCGTCACCGACACCACAATTCCCGGCCGACTCGTTCGGACATTTCGAACAATTCGATTCATGTCCCCGCTTTTCGGCCACAACAGGCCGGACGCATTGCCCCGCAGAATAATTCGACAATTCACCCAATGCGACGGCACAGCCCCGCGCAGCGGCGCCACCGAAGTGCCGCCGCCGGCCATGGCGACAGGTCCGGCCGGAGGTTTGCCGGGCCTCCGGGAGCATTGCCTCGGCAACCGCGCGCACAGCAGTGAATCAAGCGACCAAATGCCCGAAATGTCTGGTAGAGCAGGGCGGCTCGACGATGACGACACAGCCGAATCAGCCGGATTCCGTGTCGTTTTCACCCCGCCGGAGACGGTTGCCCGGGTGTACGCTGATCCGGTCGGAAGTCGAGAAGGGCAAGTGTAATGGCCGGTTTCCTCGCTGAACGTGTCACCCGGACTCTGCGCACTGCCGCGCCCAATGGAGTCAGCCCAATGCCGTCGAGTCGCAACATTCCGGGCCGAAAAACACCGATTCCGGTGCCACCGTCGGGCACGGCACACAGACCGCACGTCGAATATTTCGACATCGCCGATCTCACCAGAACCGATTCTCGCGGTTTCGTCCATTCGGTCGACAGTTATCACGCCGAGCCGTGGGGCCTGTATCTGGTCCGGGCGGCCGACACCCCGCCCTATCGCTACACCGAGACCTGGCTGCTGCCCAAGCAGTCGGTCCGCGTCACCATGCATCACGTCAACGCGGCACACGATCGCGATCCGATCTATCACATCTATATCGGCAACTTCGCCAAGATCGAGCCGAAACGCTGGCGGGCCGAGTACCACTACATCGACATCGTCGCCCGCAACGGCCACGTCTGCGAGCTGCGCGGGGTCGACGAGCTGTTCGCGGCGCACGCGGCCGGCCATGTGTCGGCCGAGACGGCCCAGCGGGCGTTCGAGCAGGCCACCGCCGTTGTCGACGGTATCGCCTCGCACGATCACAACTTCGAACGCTGGCTCACCACCCAGGGCGTGACGCTGCACTGGCTGTAACCGCGTCACCACCCGCTCGCGCCGATGATCATCGAATCGCGGCGCGAGCGGGTGTTTCGCGGGCCGGCGACGGTAGATTCGGGGCATGACGCAGGGGCATGTGGTCGATCTGCATCGGCCGAAGATCGAGTACTTCGACCTCGCCGGGTCCACCAATACCGATCCCAAGGGTTTCGTGCGGCCGGTCGAGACGTATCGGACCGAACCCTGGGGCCTCTACATGGCCCGCACCGCCGATCATCCGGAATTCCACTACCTCGAGTCCTGGCTGCTACCGCAGCTGTCGCTCCGCGCCACGGTCTTCCACTTCCGCCCCACCCACCCGCGCGATCAGGACTTCTACCTCGATATCGGTGATTTCTCCCCGGCGGGCCCGCAGATGTGGAAGTCGGTCGACCACTACCTCGACATCGTCGTGCGCACCGGGCGGGAGGCGATTCTGCTCGACGTCGACGAATTGCTGGCCGCCCACGCCGCCGGATATCTGAGCGCGTCCGAGGCCCAGCAGGCGATCGAGGCCGCCACCGCCGCCATCGACGGAATCGCCGCCCACGGACACGATTTCGAAGCCTGGCTGCGCTCTCGAGGTATCACCCTCGGCTGGCGGTGAGCCCCGGCGCCGAGCCCTGTGCGACGGCGGCGGGAAGGAGTCGGGCTGCGCCGAACTCTTCTCCGCGGTGGGCCCACGCCACTAGGGTCCAGCCTGGTCGTTCACGTCCCCTCGAGAACCGGGAGAGCCATGGGTGAGTCGTCGTCGTTACGTCGTGTCGGGAGTTCGGGGCTCGCGGTCTCGGTCGTCGGGCTGGGCACCAACAATTTCGGGATGAAGCTCGATCTCGAGCAGAGCAGAGCCGTGCTGCACGCCGCGCTCGACCACGGCATCAACCTGATCGATACGGCCGACTCCTACGGGGAATCGGAGCGGCGAATCGGCGAAATCTTGCAGGGCAGACGCGACGATGTCGTCATCGCGACCAAGTTCGGCAACGATGTGCGCCGCCTCGGCGGGGACAACGGCGAGGACTGGGGCGCGCGCGGCTCACGCCGCTACATCCGCCGCGCGGTCGAGCAGTCGCTGCGCCGGCTGCGCACGGACTGGATCGATCTCTACCAGCTCCATCGCCCGGATCCGGCCACACCGATCGAGGAGACGCTGTCCGCGCTGGACGATCTCGTCCACGAGGGCAAGATCCGATACCTGGGCCATTCCAACTTCACCGGCTGGCAGACCGCCGACGCCGAATGGACCGCCCGCACCCGCAATCTCGAGCGGTTCATCAGCGCGCAGAACGAATACAGCCTGCTGCAGCGTGGGATCGAGGCCGACCTGGTGCCGGCGCTCGAGCACTACGGGATCGGTCTGCTCCCCTACTTCCCCCTGGCGAGCGGTCTGCTCACCGGTAAATACAAACGCGGCGTGCCCGCGCCCGAAGGCAGCAGGATTCAGGCGTGGGGCCGGGAATCCGCGCTCACGGACGCGGCTTTCGACATCGTGGAACAGCTGGAGGATTTCGCCGCGCAGCGGTCCATCTCCCTGCTCGACGTCGCCATCGGCGGTCTGGCCGCGCAACCCACGGTGAGTTCGGTGATCGCCGGCGCCACCTCACCCGAACAGGTGGAGGCCAATGTGCGGGCAGGGCAGTGGCAGCCCACCGCAGAGGACCTCGCGGAGATCGACCGAATCACCTCCGTATCGCACTGACAGCGGAACGTGGTGGAGCCTGCGTCAGGCGTGCGGAACCCGCTCGTAGACCTTGTCGAACCAGGGTTCCTTCACCGACAGGTACGCCTCGACGGCCTCATCTCCCACCTTGCCCGTCGCCTCCGCCTCGCCGCGGCGCTTGATCTCCAGGTACTCGGCACGGGCGTCGGCGTCGGCGCGCAACCAGTCACGGAAGTCCAGGGCGAACCGCTGTCCCGGCGAACCGTCCACGCGCACATGGACATTCGCGAGCCGCCCGGGATCGGCGTTGCCGTGCAGACGTTTCGCCCACAGCTCGGCATCGGTGCCCGCGGGATCCTGGGGCGTCGGCTTCGGATTATCGCCGGTGATCGAGTCGATCCGCGGAAAACCGGCGGCGGCCAATCGATCTCGCAGCGCGTCGGCCGTCGCGAGGTCGGCGACCGTGATCTGGATGTCGACGACATCCTTGGCGGCCAGCCCCGGCACGGCGGTGGAACCGATGTGATCGATGCGCCGCGCGTCGCCACCGCAGGCCAGCCACAGCCGGCCGATCAACCGCTGCGCCTGCGCCGGCCAGTGCGGGTCCGGCTCGACCACCCGCACCGGCCCGGTCGAGCGCGCCGCAGTCCCGGTGCGCACATTGTGTTCGAAGGGCAGCAGGCGCTGCTCCCACAGCGCTCGCACCTGCGGCGCCAGCGCCTCGGCATCAGAATTGTTGTCCAACAGGACATCCGCGGCCGCACGCCGTTGGTCGTCACTCGCCTGCGCCTTGATCCGTGCCAGCGCGTCCGCGCGGCTCACGCCACGGAACTGCTCGAGCCGGTGCACGCGCGTCTGCTCGTCGGCCATCACCACCACGACGAGATTCATCATCGCGCCGAGATTGTTCTCGACCAGGAGCGGAATATCCTGCACCACAACGGCGTCCGCGGGCGCGGCGGCGATCAGCTCGGTGGTGCGCCGGCCGACCAGCGGATGGGTGATCGAGTTCAGCGTCGTGCGCGACTGCTCGTCCGCGAAAGCGACCGCCGCGAGCGCCGGGCGGTTCAAACTGCCGTCCTCGGCCAGAATGTCCGGGCCGAACGCCGCGACCAGTGCGGCCAGGCCCTCGGTGCCGGGTTCGACGACCTCGCGGGCGATGGCGTCGCTGTCGACCAGCACCGCCCCGTGTTCCACCAGCAGCCGCGCCACCGTCGACTTACCCGCTCCCATGCCTCCGGTGAGACCGATACGCAACATTTCCCCAGTCTCGCATCCACTGCCGGCGTCCGCGCCCGCACCCCGGCCGCGGGCCGATCGGGCTGATTACCCATCGTGTGTTTCTTTTTCACCTCATCCACGCGGTATTACCCATTCCGTGACGCCGGTGATATCAATTCGCAACTTTTTCCTCGCGATACCGACCTGGAGTCGGCAACTTTCCGACACGCCGGGGCCGAAGTCACGCAAAATCCGCAGCCCCGCACTTTTGTTCCGCTACTGTTTCGCCCCGGGCGATCCAGGCCATCCGAGCTAGCGAAGGACGATCATTGGGCACCACACACATCCAGTCGGGTCGCCACCGGCTGGGTTTGGCAGGCACCGTGCACTGCATTCGGATACCCGCCGTTGCGGCAGCACTGGCCGAACATCGCCGTTCGTGGTTGACCGCCCTACTCAGCCCGGCCCGGCACAGCTTCGCGGCCATGCGCAGCCGCAGCGGCGCCACCCGCTGGATTCCCGCCACGGCGAGCTGACCAGTACATCGAACATTCGGCGGCCCGCCGGAGACTCGGCGGGCCGCCGGTATTTCACACCAGACCGCTCGGGCTTCGGCGTGAGCCCGGTTCCTGACTCGGCATCGCATTCGGCGGCACCGGATAGGGAATTCCCTTATCGTTGGTGCCGAGCGCGATATTCGGACCACACTGCGCCAGAGCGGCATCCGATTTCGGTTTCGGATCGGTAATTCGGGGTGGCACGGAATCGGGTGCCGAACCGAAATCGAAGGCCGAGGTCATATCACCGGTGACGCTGCGCCGCCACGCGGTCAAATTCGGCACGTCCACGCCGAAACGACGTTCCAGCAATCGCAATTGCGAGGTGTGGTCGAAGGTCTGCGAGGCGACCAGGCCGCCGCGGGAATACGGCGAGATGACGAAACACGGGACGCGGTACCCCAATCCGATCGGGCCCGCGAGACCCTTGGCAGCGGGTACCCGGCCGAGGTCCACGGTGAGGTACTCCCCCGGCGTGCCGGGCGGCGGGGTCGGCGGGGTCACGTGATCGAAGAATCCGCCGTTCTCGTCGTAGCTCACGATGAGCGCGGTCTTCTCCCACACCTTCGGATTGGAGGTGAGGATGTCGAGCACCTGCATGATGCCCACCGCGCCCAATGCCGGTGGCAGCGCGGGATGTTCGCAGTTGAACAGCGGCGGAATCACCCACGACACCGCGGGCAACCGGTCGGCGGCCACGTCCGCCGCGAAATCCTGCGGATAGACCGGAGCCTTGCCACGCCTGGCCAGCTCGGAGTTCGGATCCGCGGCCTGTGTGAAGCAGCCCATCATGCCGTCGAGGATCACCGACGAGATCGGGCCGAGGTCGCGGTTGTTGTAGATCTTCCAGTCGACGCCGGCCTCGGAGAGGTTCTCCGGGTAGGTGCGCCAGCTGTAGGCGTTCTGCGGGATCAGCGTCGGCGTCTCCACCAGCGGACCGCCGGCCAGACCGTCCGGGTCGATGGTGGCGGAGACCCAGTACAGCCGGTTCGGGTCGGTCGGGCCGAGGACCGAGGAGTGGTAGTGGTCGCAGAGGGTGAACGCATCGGCCAGCTCGTGGTGAATCGGGATATCGGCGCGGGTGTAATATCCCATGGCCGCAGGACCATTGGCGGCGCCGACGCCGGCCACCGACATCGGCATCCAGCGGTCGTTGTGGCCCCCGTTCCACGCCTCGTGCATACCGCCCCAGGAATGATCGGGATCGTTGACGCATTCGCCGTCGAGCGTCGCGCCTCGGGTGGTGTCGAGCCGGAACGGGACGATGAACCCGTCGGCGGTGGGCCCGACGCCGGGTGCGTAGCCGTACTGCTTCCACGCCGGCGAGGCGTCGTCGAAACCTCGTACGCCGGACAGGGTTCCGAAGTAGTGGTCGAACGAGCGGTTCTCCTGCATGAGCAGGACGAAATGCTCGATATCGCCGAGCCCGCCCATGCCCGCCGGGTCGGCCGCGTGCGCACGCTCGATGATCGGGTTCGCCCAGGCGGCCAGCGCCCCGACCCCACCGGCCGCCATGGCCTTCGCCAGGAAATCACGCCTCTTGATGCCGTCGAACAGACCCATGCCGGTGCCGAGACCTTCCGCGTCGGTGAAAACAACAGTGCCGGATGACAAGACCGCGTCAGCCGACAAGACCGTGCCGACTGACAGAGGACAGCGGTAGATCCTCGCCGAGAATAATGGACCGGCGGTAGCGATGCGGTGACGACGGGCTGAATGGGCAGCCCGGAGACGGGCGAAGGCCCCGGTCCATCGAACCGGGGCCTTCGTTTCAGCTCAGCGAATTACGCGTTGCCGGACAGCTTCTCACGCAGCGCGGCGAGCTGCGCGTCGCTGGCCAGCGAACCGCCGGCCGGCTCGGAGGAGCTGGAGGACGAGCTCTGCGCGCCGCTCTCGGAGGAGTAGTTACCGGAGGCACCGCCATTGGCGGCCTCGGCAGCGGCGTCGGCCGCCATCTTCTCCATCTGAGCGGTGTGCATCTTGTGGCGACGCTCGGCCTCGGCGTAGCGGCCTTCCCACTCTTCCCGCTGCTTGTCGAAGCCCTCGAGCCATTCGTTGGTCTCGGGGTCGAAGCCCTCGGGGAAGATGTAGTTGCCCTGCTCGTCGTAGCTGTCGGCCATGCCGTACTTCGACGGGTCGAACTCGGCGTGGTAGTCCTCGTTCGCCTGCTTCAGCGACAGCGAGATCCGGCGACGCTCCAGGTCGATGTCGATGACCTTGACCATCGCGTCGTCGCCCACGGCGACAACCTGGTCCGGCACCTCGACGTGGCGCTCGGCCAGCTCGGAGATGTGCACCAGGCCCTCGATGCCCTCCTCGACGCGCACGAACGCACCGAACGGAACCAGCTTGGTGACCTTGCCGGGCACGATCTGGCCGATGGCGTGGGTGCGGGCGAACTGACGCCACGGGTCTTCCTGGGTGGCCTTGAGCGACAGCGAAACCCGCTCGCGGTCCAGGTCGACGTCGAGAACCTCGACGGTGACCTCCATGCCGACCTCGACGACCTCGGACGGGTGGTCGATGTGCTTCCAGGACAGCTCGGAGACGTGCACCAGACCGTCGACGCCGCCGAGATCGACGAACGCGCCGAAGTTGACGATCGAGGACACGACGCCCTTGCGGACCTGGCCCTTCTGCAGCTGGTGCAGGAATTCGCTGCGGACCTCGGACTGGGTCTGCTCCAGCCAGGCGCGGCGGGACAGGACCACGTTGTTGCGGTTCTTGTCCAGCTCGATGATCTTCGCCTCGATCTCCTTGCCGACGTACGGCTGCAGATCGCGGACGCGGCGCATCTCGACCAGGGACGCCGGGAGGAAGCCGCGCAGGCCGATGTCCAGGATCAGACCACCCTTGACGACCTCGATGACGGTGCCCTTGACGGCCTCGTCCTTCTCCTTGAGCTCCTCGATGGTGCCCCACGCCCGCTCGTACTGAGCCCGCTTCTTCGACAGGATCAGGCGGCCTTCCTTGTCCTCCTTGGTGAGAACGAGGGCCTCGACCTCATCGCCCACGGAAACGACCTCGGCCGGGTCGACATCGTGTTTGATGGACAGTTCGCGGGAAGGGATGACGCCTTCGGTCTTGTAACCGATGTCGAGCAGAACCTCGTCGCGGTCGACCTTGACGATCGTGCCTTCGACGATATCTCCGTCGTTGAAGTACTTGATCGTCTTGTCGATGGCGGCGAGGAAGTCCTCGGCGGAGCCGATGTCGTTGACGGCTACCTGCGGCGAGGTGACGGTGGTGGGCATATGTTGGGTTGCTCCGGACGGATTGTGGTCGGTAGTGGACATTGGAACTCTCGGTTTTGCTGTGAACTCACAGCGGTGGAACTACGTTGACGGCCGTGCACAGCACATCGCTGCGACACAGCACAACGCTGTACTCACTGCAGAAACTCACAGCACCGGCTGCGAAATCACAGCCCGCGGGCGACTTCCGAAATCCGTAACCCCTGCGCCCGGTACCGAGCGCTACAGTACCGACAGCGGCTACGCAAATGCCGAAGACACTCGCGGGAAACAGCGTACGCGACGTGAGTTACGCCAAGCAAACACGGGTCCCCGCCCGCATCATGATCATACGTCCGCACCGAACACCGTTCCCGCACAGTGTGGTACCCGTCACGGCCGGGAGGTGATCAGCCCGCTCGCGCACATCCCGGCGGGCACATCCCGACGGCGTCCGCGAGGGCCCGCGCCCGGCCGTGCCATACGCTGCGAACCATGTCCGACGATCCGCATCCGGCCCTCCTCGACGACGCTCGCCACGCCCAGGCCAACGCCCTGCTCGGCACCGCGCGGGTGACCCGCACGAGCGTCGGCTCGGCCGTCAGCGAGCGCGCCAACCGGCGCTGGTGGGACGCCGACGCCGCGCAGTACCACGAGACCCACGCCGATTTCCTGGGCGTCGACTCCGAGGCCGGAGAATTCGTCTGGTGCCCGGAGGGCTTGCACGAGGGCGACTGGCATCTGCTGGGCGAGGTCGCCGGGCGGCGGGTGCTCGAGATCGGCTGCGGATCGGCGCCGTGTTCGCGCTGGCTCGCCGGCCGGGGTGCGCATCCGGTCGGGCTGGATCTGTCGCGGGCGATGCTCGACCGCGGCCTCGCGGCCATGGCGCGCGGCGGCCCGCGGGTGCCGCTGGTGCAGGCCGGTGCCGAGGCGCTGCCGTTCGCGGACGAATCGTTCGATCTGGCCTGTTCGGCGTTCGGCGCGATCCCGTTCGTCGCCGATGCCGCCCAGGTGATGCGGGAGGTGGCCCGGGTGCTGCGGCCGGGCGGACGCTGGGTGTTCTCGGTGAATCACCCGATGCGATGGATCTTCCCCGACGATCCGGGCCCGGACGGACTGCGCGCCACGATCCCGTATTTCGACCGGACGCCGTATGTCGAGGTCGACGCCGACGACGAACCGATCTACGTCGAACATCACCGCACGATCGGCGATCGGGTCCGCGACATCGTCGGCGCGGGCCTGATCCTGCTCGACATCGTCGAACCCGAATGGCCGGAGTGGCTCGAGCGCGAATGGGGTCAGTGGAGCCCGTTGCGCGGTGAGATCTTCCCCGGCACAGCCATTTTCGTTACCGAGAAGCCGCCGCGGCATTAGCCCGCGCGGCTCGTGGCAGCGGCGGCGACGTCACCGTCGCCTTGCCGTCGGACACCGAGGTCTGCGCGGGAATGGGCGTGGTCTTGCCCGGATCCGGCTTGGCCACCGGTGTGGCGGGCGCCGCGGCGGGCTCCGTCTGCCCCGTGGGGGCCTTACCCGTGGGCGCCGGCTTACCGGCCGACGCCTCCGCACCGCCCGGACCGAGGAACGGCGGCAGCGCCGCGAACCGCGGATCGATGCGCGCGGTCCGGCTGACGTGGGTGATCCAGCGCCGCGCGCGGGTCAGCGGATGGTCCGGGAACTGCGAATCCCAGCGCGCGTCGTCGGCGACGTTGTAGGGCAGCTTGCCCTTGACCTCCGGCGCGTACGGATGCGGCGGGAACATGTTCGCGAAGCCGACCTTCGGCACGACCGCGGCCTCGCGGACGCCGGACCGGCCGGTTTCGGGGCACATGATCTTCACGATCGCGCTGCACCCGGCCTTGGGCACGACGATTCCGGCGGTGAAGCCCAGTCCGGTCGCCTGATCGGCCAGCGGGAACTTCTCCAGCCGCAGCAGGGCCGGCTGGGAGTCCACACTGATGGCATGTGCCTCGATCAGGCAGCCGAACTCGGCCTGCAGTTCGGTGAGGCGGCGGCGCAACGTGTCGATGTCGGACAGCGGGGCGGGTAAGTCCGGTACCAGATCGATATAGCTCAGCGTGATGATGTCACGGGTGGCCGGATTCCCCCACGTGGTCTGGTCAAGCTGCTGCAGTCCCCCGGTTTCGAACACGATTGGCACGCAACCAAGCTACCCATTCGTGACCTTTTCGCACTTCCTGGGGCGTTTTGTGTTCAAGGCGTGACCACCTGGTAATAAATACCGGACGAAACGGGTGTCAGGTTTGTTTTCATTCGGGGGCCTCCCCGGCCCGCCGCGGGGAGCGCCCCACCTGATCGAGCGCCATCCGCAAGGCGTACTCGATCTGAGCGTTGATGCTGCGCAGGTCGTCGGCCGCCCACTTGGCTATCGCCTCGTGGACGGCCGGATCGAGCCGGACGAGCACCTTCTTGGGCTCGCGCTTGGCCATCAGGAGTAGAGCGTTCCGGTGTTGACCACGGGCTGAGCGGACCGATCGCCACACAGCACCACCAGCAGATTCGACACCATCGAGGCCCGCCGCTCCTCGTCCAGGTCGACCATCCCCTCCTCGGTGAGCCGCTGCAGCGCCATGCCCACCATGCCGACCGCACCTTCCACGATGCGGCTGCGCGCGGCCACCACTTGCGCGGCCTGCTGGCGGACCAGCATCGACTGGGCGATCTCCGGCGCGTACGCCAGATGCGTGATGCGCGCTTCGAGAATCTCGATACCGGCGAGCGCGGTGCGCTCGCGCAGTTCCGTGGTCAGTTCCTCGGCGACCTCGGCGCCGTTGCGCAGGCTGGTCGGAGCCGGGTCGTCGGACCCGACGAGAGCGGGCGTCGCCGCCACGGCCGCGGGCACCACATCGGGGGCGGCGTCGTAGGGGTGCACGGTGGCCAGGTGCCGGACCGCGGCCTCGGACTGGGTCTGCACGTACTCCTCGTAGTCGTCGACGGCGAAGGCGGATTTGAAGCTGTCCACGACCCGGTAGACCACCACGGCCGCGATCTCCACCGGATTACCGTCGAAATCGTTGACCTTCAACTTCTGTGTCTCGAAGTTGCGGACCCGCAACGAGATTCGCCGTCTGGTGGTCAGTGGCAGGGTCCAGAAGAAGCCGGCGTCGGCGACCGAGCCGACGTAGCGGCCGAAGAACTGCAGCACCTTGGCCTCGTTCGGGCCGACGGTGGTGAGTCCGGTCAGCAGGATCACCGCGACCGCGAGGATCACATAGCCCGCGACCGCGCCGATCGCCGCGCCGGCACCCCCACCCGAACCGGCGGCGCTGGAGGCGGCGACCCCGCCGATCAGTCCGGCGGTGCCGACCACCAGCAGCACCAACAGCATCAAGAACCCGTTCAGCCGGAAGGCCGGACGCAGCGACATGACATCCTCCCAATATTGAAGTGATATCACGACGATAGCGCAGCGATACTCCCGGCGACAAGTGGCCCGGGTCGCCGGAGCGGCTCAGGCGGGCGGATGTTGCGGTTGAAACGGAACAGGTTGGCCGGGTCGTATGCGGACTTCAGCGCTCGCAGCCGGTCGTAGGTTCGCGCGGCGTATCCGGCGCGGGTCTGGTTCTCGTCGGCCCACTCCCCGGCGCCGTACAGGAAGTTCAGATTGTGGCCGATCGTCCACGGCGCCAGCGACTTCGCGACCAGGTCGTGGTAGCCCCGCTGATCGGGGCCATCCGAGTTCGGCATCGTGATGATGCGCGCGTTGTATTCGGCCTCCCGGTGGTCCATCGCGATACCCGCCGGACCCGGGCGGCGCAGCGCACCGCCGAGATGGCGGAAGCCCGCCACCGCAGCGACCGGCGCCTCGGGGCCGGTGACGTCGAGGAAGTCCGACGCCGCATCCGCGGTCAGGTCCGACAGCAGGGCATTGGTGGCGGTATAGGCGTGCGGGAAACTCGGGTCGCGGTAGATGCCGTGCGTGTCGCTGTAGGGCATCGTTCGCAGATCGTCGGCGAGCCGGGCACCCACCTCACGCAGCGGCCGGACCAGCCGCTCACCGTCGGCGGCCGACCCGGTGAAGGCGATGTTGACGGTGGCAAGGTAGCGCCCGCGCAGCGGTTCCGGGATCGCCGGGACGTCGGGCATCGTCATCATGGTGATCGCCGAGGTCATCTCCTCGGGGACCTCGGCGGTCCACTGCCGCCACGCCTCGAGCGCGGGTTCGACCAGCTGGGTGTCGAAGGCGAGCTGTCCGCCGTAGACCTCGGTGATCGGGAACAGTTCGAGCTCCATACCGGTGACCACACCGAAGTTACCGCCGGATCCCAGTGCGGCACCGAACAATTCGTCACCGGGCGTGAGGCGGCGCAGCCGCCCGTCGGCCGTCACCAGTTCCACGGCGCGGACGCGGTCGGCGGCGTAGCCGAAGCTGCGCGCCAGAATGCCGAGCCCGCCACCCAGGTGATAGCCGACCACACCGACCGAGGGCGAGGAGCCGTTCAGCGGCGCCAGACCGTGCGCGACCGCCGCCGCGATCAGCGCCTCGGCCTGCACACCCGCGGCCACCCAGGCGGTGCGGGCTTCCGGATCGACGCGCAGGTCGGTCATCCGGCGCGTGCTGATCAGCACACCGCCCGCGGCCGGCACCGAGAGCCCGTGGCCGGTCGCCTGGACCGCGACGGGCAGCCCGTGCCGCGCGGCGAATTCCACGGCCGCCCGTACATCCTCGGCGTGGACCGCGCCGACGACGAGGTCCGGCCGGTGCGTGTAGGCGGTCTGGAAGCCGGAGACCTCGGCGTCGTAGCCGTCCGCACCCGGGCGAAAGACCGGGCCGGTGACGGTGGGCAGTTCGGCGGGGAAGGTCGAGTTCGTCATGTCCTGAACTCTGCCGCCGGGCTAATGAGAAGTAAAACAGATAGTTATTCTTGATACTAGAATTATCAGTTATGGAACTGCGGCAGTTGCGCTACTTCGTCACCGTCGCCGAGGAGGCGAATTTCACCCGGGCGGCCCAGCGGCTACATCTGGCGCAGCCCGGTCTCTCGGCGCAGATCCGGCAGCTGGAACGGGAATTGGGTCAGCCGCTGCTGGACCGGTCGGGACGCACCGTGACACTGACCGCCGCCGGTGCCGCCGTACTGCCGTATGCCCGATCGGCATTGGCTGCGGCACAACAGATCTCGTTCACCGTCGACGAGTTCACCGGATTGTTGCGGGGGCAGGTCCGAATCGGCCTGATCTCCGGGGCGGCGACCGAGGAGTTCGACGTCGCGACGGTCCTGTCGGCATTCCACCGGGATCATCCGCAGGTCGGCATCACCCTCACCGAGGACACCACGGACCGGATGCTCGCCGCGCTGGCCCACGGCGAACTCGATATCGCCCTGGTCGGGCTGACCGGCGCGGAACTCGACGAACGCCTGAGCGTCGACGTCGTCTTCGAGACGCGCCTGGCCGCGGCCGTGGCGCGCGACGACCACGAATTCGGATCGCGGATCGCGCTGGCCGAGTTGCGCGATCGCTCCCTGATCTGCCTGCCGCGGGGCACCGGAATTCGCGGCGTGCTCGAACGTTGCTGCGCCGCCGCGGGATTCACGCCGAGAATCGAGTTCGAGGCCGCCGCGCCGCCACTGCTCGTTCAACTCGCGGCCGGTGGACTGGGAATCGCCGTGGTTCCGGCCCTCGGCACCGCTCGAGCCGAGGCCGCGGGAGTCCGGATGATCGAGATCACCGATCCGCAGATGCACGGACAGCTCGGCCTGGTCTGGCGTTCGGATCGACCGGCGGCGCCGGCCGCGAAGGTACTGCTCGGGCAGTTGCGCATCGCCCTGGGCCGCCGCAAGCCGGCGCACCGCTGAGGCTGGTCCCGCGAATGTCGGCCCTCGGAACCCGCGGCGTCTGCCGACCCGAGGCCGGCGCGACGACGTCCCGACTCGGCGGGCACGGCCACTCGCACGCGCCGACGGCTCATCCGGCGCCCACCGCCGAGTGACACGCGTCGATATATCCGCGGACGAGCGGGCGGGACTGGCCGCGCCGCCACGCCAGCGCCAATTCGCTCGGGCCGATGCCGCGTACCTCGCGGGCCACCACGCCCTCGTGGGCGATGAGCGGAACATTGCCCGCCGCGAGGAGCACCACACCGTCGCCGTTCAGCAGCGCCTCGTAGGTTTCCTCGGTGCTGGAGATCACTGCCCCGATGTTCGGCGCGCGGCCGCCACGCGCGTCGACCGCCAGCCAGTAGTCGCGCAACTCGGCCGCCGACTCCGGCAGCGCGAGGAACGGTTCATCGAGCAGATCTGCGAAATCCACCACCGAATGCGCTGCGAGCGGATGATTTTCGGGCAGCGCCACCATGCGCGGTTCGCGCGCCACCACGATCCAGTCGTAGCGGTCCGGCTGGGCCAGTGGCAGCCATACGAAGGCGACATCGGCGCCGGCATCGGCCAATCCGGCGGTCGGATCGGACCAGCCCAGTTGACGCAGCGCGGGTTTCGCATGCGGGAACGCGGTGGCGAACCGGGACCTCACAGCCGGCAGTAAACCGCGCCCCGGGCTGGTACTGATCCCGATGGTCACGGTGGCATGCCGGCCGGCCTTCGCGGCCTCCACTTCGGCACGCGCGCTGTCCCAGTCCGCCGACAACTTTCGCGCATGCGGCAGCAGCGTCCGGCCCACCGGAGTGAGGCGGACCGACCGGCTGTCGCGATCGAACAGCGGCGCCCCGATCTGGCGTTCCAGAGCGCGGATCTGCTTCGACAGCGCGGGCTGGGAGATGAACAGAGCCTCGGCGGCACGGGTGAAGTTCAGCTCGTCGGCGACGGCGACGAAGTACCGCAGATCACGTCCGTGCACATCCATAACCCATGGTTATAGCGAAAGGTCTTGGACTCCACCACTGGGGACAGGCAAGGATTTCTCCCGTACCCAGAACTATCGAGGAGAGTTTCCGTGAGCACAGGCAAGGTCTGGCTGATCACCGGCGCCAGTAGCGGTTTCGGACGCGCGATCGCCCAGGACGCGATCGACGCCGGCGATATCGTCGTCGCGGTCGCTCGCCGCACCGCCGCGCTGGACGATCTGGTGGCCGCCCATCCCGATCGCATCGAGGCCGTAGCGCTCGACGTCACCGACACCGACCGCGTCGCCGCGGTCGTCACCGATGTGATCGCGCGCTACGGCCGCATCGACGTGCTGGTCAACAATGCCGGGCGCACCCAGGTCGGCGCGGTGGAGGAAACCACCGACCGGGAACTGCGGGACCTGTTCGACCTGCACGTCTTCGGTCCCGCCGCCCTCACCCGCGCCGTCCTGCCGCAGATGCGCGCCCAGGGCAGCGGAGCGATCGTGATGATGAGCAGTGTGGGCGGTCAGATGTCGTTCGCCGGTTTCTCCGCCTACAGCGCCACCAAATTCGCGCTGGAGGGACTGTCGGAGGCGCTGGCCGACGAGGTGGCACCGTTCGGCATCCGGGTGCTCGTCGTCGAACCCGGCGCCTTCCGCACCGGCCTGTTCGGTTCCGGCGCAGCCTATTTCAGTGCCGAATCCGACGCCTACGCCGAGACCGCGGGCAAGACCCGCCGCATGATCGAGGGCGGCGACGGCACCCAGCCCGGCGACCCGGCCAAGGCCGCGGCCGCCATCCGCGCCGCTCTCGAGGCCGAGCGCACCCCGCTGCGGCTGCCGCTGGGCAGCGATTCGGTCGACACCCTGCTCGGCCACCTGGACTCCGTGCGCGCCGACATCGGCGAGTGGGAGAAGGTCGCGCGCGCAACGGCTTTCGACGAGGACTGAGCCTCGTTTCCTACAGGATTCGGGACAGGAAGGCCTGGGTTCGCTCGTGTTGCGGATTCGCCAGCACCTCGCGCGGATTCCCGGCCTCCACCACCACTCCCCCGTCCATGAACACCAGCTGGTCGGCGACCTCGCGGGCGAAACCCATTTCGTGCGTGACGACGACCATCGTCATGCCCGATTGCGCCAATTCGCGCATGACCGTGAGGACTTCGCCGACCAGTTCGGGATCCAGGGCCGAGGTGGGCTCGTCGAACAGCATCAGCTTCGGATCCATCGCCAAGGCGCGGGCGATGGCGACGCGCTGCTGCTGTCCGCCCGACAGCTGCGCGGGATAGGCATCGGCCTTGTCCGCCAGGCCGACTCGATCGAGCAGTTCCCGAGCGCGAGCGACCGCCTTGGAGCGGGAGATCTTCTTCACGTGAATCGGCGCCTCGATCACATTCGCCAGCGCGGTGCGATGCGGGAACAGATTGAAATGCTGGAACACCATGCCGACGTCGCGGCGCTGGCGCGCCGACTCCCGCGGACGGAGTTCGTAGAGTTTGCCGCCGCGTTCGCGATAGCCGACCAGATCGCCGTCGACGTAGAGCCGCCCGGCATTCACCCGTTCCAGATGGTTGATACAGCGCAAGAAGGTCGACTTGCCGGAGCCGGACGGGCCGATCAGGCACATCACCTGCCCGCGCGCGACCTCGAGCGACACCCCCTGCAACACCTGCAGCGCACCGAAGTTCTTGCACACCCGCTCGGCGCGGATCATCGGGACATCGGCCGAAGCCGCCGTGGCGCTGCTCATTTGCCGGCCTCCGTGGTCTGCTGGGTGGTGGCCAGTGCGCGCAGCTGCCTGCCGGTCAACTGCCGCGTCACCCCGCGCGAGTAGTACCGCTCGAGATAGAACTGGCCGACCATCAGCACACTGGTGATCGCCAGATACCAGGTCGCGCTGACCAGCAGCAGCGGGATCGGCTGGAAGTTGATGCCGTAGATATCGCGGGCGCGGCCGTACAGATCGGTGGTCAGCGGGATCGCGGTGACCAGTGAGGTGGTCTTCAACATGGAGATCAGCTCGTTGCCGGTGGGCGGGATGATCACCCGCATCGCCTGCGGCAATACCGTGCGCCGCATGGTCTGCCCCCACGACATGCCCAGCGCCACCGACGCTTCGCGCTGGCCCTCACCCACCGAATTGACTCCGGCACGCACGATCTCGGCCATATAGGCGGCCTCGTTCAGGCCCAGGCCGATCATGGCGAAGATGAACGGCTGCGACCAGTCCTGCACATCCCACTGCACGAAACTGGGCCCGCCGAACGGGATTCCGAGTTGAATCGATTTGTACAGCGCCGGGAACAGGCCCCAGAAGACGAGCTGGATGTACACCGGGGTGCCGCGGAAGATCCACAGATACACCCACGACACGGACCGCAGCACCGGATTGGGCGACAGCCGCATCACCGCGAGGATCACACCGAGCACGACGCCGATCGCCATCGCCAGCACGGTCAGTTCGAGGGTGACCACCGCACCCTCGGATATCCGCCGATCGAACAGATACTTCCCGTAGGTGTCCCAGCGATAGGCCGGGTTGGTGGCAGCACCGTAGACGAACAGGCCGAGCAGGATCAGCAGTACCGCCGCGGCGATCCAGCGTCCCGGCCGCCGCAGCGGTACGGCCTCGATCGGCTCCGGCATCGATGCCTCGGGCGGCCCGGCCTGCGAGCCGGCGGGGGGTTGCGCGGACATGTGCACTCAGCCTTTCGCGCCGTTGATGACCGACGTGGTGATCGCACCGGCCTCTACGCCCCAGTTCTGGGCGATGGTGCGATAGACGCCGGTATCGATCAGATGCTGCAGCGCCGCTTGCAGCACCGGGGCCAGCGGCGACCCCTTCGGCACCGGCCAGCCGTAGGGCTCGGCCTCGAACACCGGGCCCGCGGCCTCGATGGTGTCGGCATTGCGCTTGATCGCGTACGCGGTGACCGGGGAATCGGCGGACATGGCGTCCACCTGGCCGAGGACCAGGGCGGTGGCCGCCGCACTCTGTTCGTCGTAGGACATCTTGTGGATCTCGGGCTTGCCGGCATCGGTGCAGGCCTTCGATTTCGCCGGGATCTCGTCGATGTCCTCGGTAGTGGTGCGCTGCACGGCGACCTTCTTGCCGCAGGCGTTGTTCGGATCGATGGGACGACCCTTGCGCTGGGCCCACTGGATGCCGGCGGAGAAGTAGTCGACGAAGTCGACGGTCTTCTCCCGCGTCAGGTTGTCGGTGAACGACGACATGCCCACATCGACGGTGCCGGCCTCGATCGCGGGGATGATCTTCTCGAAGTCGGCTTCCTGATAGTCGGCGCGCACACCGAGCACACCCGCGACCGCGTCCATCAGGTCGACGTCGAATCCGATGATCTGTCCCGTGTGCGGATCCCGGTACTCGTTGGGCTGATACGGAACGTTCACACCGACCACGAGCCGTCCGGCCTGCGCGATCTTCGGCGGCAGCTGCGCCGCGATCGACTCGACCTCGGTCACCGGCACCTTGGGCACCTTGGGCGATTCGTCCTCGGTGTTGTCCGCACATCCCGCTGCCAGCACCGCCGCACCGACGATCACGCACGCGGCTCGCAGGATGTACCCGCGGGCGCCGAGTCGAACTGACACGCGGCCCTCCGTATTCGCGCGATCCGCCACCGTGGGCGGGTCGCCGTGTAGCAATGCAGCCATTCGAAAATCTAGGCGATCGGCACGGGATGCGCCGGTCGGTTACCGAAGGTTAATGCGCGCCGCGACCGGCGGCAGGGGTACACGCCGATTCACCGGCGATGCACCCGCGCCCGGACCTGCTCGGTGAATTCACTGGTCGAGGCCAGTCCGCCGAGGTCGGCGGTGGCGATGCCGGCCGCCAGGGTCGCCGCCACCGCACGCTCGATCCGGTCGCCGGCGCCGAGCAGCGCCGGATCGCCGTCACGGGCGCCCAGCCAGCGCAGCAGCATCGCGGCCGACAGTTGCAGGGCACCCGGATTCGCCCGGTTGCGTCCCGCCAGCGCGGGAGCCGCGCCGTGCACCGCCTGCGCCATCGCCTTGTCGGCCGAGCAGTTCAGCGAGGCCGCCAGGCCCAGCGAACCGGCGAGTTCCCCCGCGAGGTCGGAAAGTATGTCGCCGAACAGGTTCTCGGTCACCAGGACGTCGTAGTCACCGGGCGCCCGGACCAGATGGGCCGCCGCGGCGTCGACATGTTCGTCGTCGACCTCGACGCCCGAGTACCCGGCGGCCACCTCCGAACACACGTCGCGGAACAGACCCATCGTCATCGGCAGCACATTCGCCTTGTGCACGATCGTCAACCGGCCGCGCCGGGCCGCCGCGAGCGCGCAGGCCTGATGCGCGATGCGTGCGCAGGCGGCTCGGGTGATCACGGCCACGGCCATCGCCACATCGGCGGTGGGCCGGAATTCGCCCGAACCGGCGAACATGTTGCGGTCGGCGTAGAAGCCCTCGCTGTTCTCGCGCACGATCACCAGATCGATGTCCTGCGCGGCCGCCCGCACGCCCGGAAAGGTCCGAGCCGGGCGGATATTCGCGTACAGGCCGAAGCGTTTGCGGATCGCCCCGCCCGGCGGAGCCCCGATGCGGTGATGCGGCGCGTAGGAGACGTTGTCGTGCGGACCGAGAATCCAGGCGTCGAGGTCGGCGAGAGCGGACAACGTGGTCTCCGGGAGGGGTTCCCCGCATTCGGCGATGGCCGCATGCCCGATCGGCAGTTCGACCCATTCCGGCGTCGGCGCGCCGGCCGCGGCGAGCGCCTCGTCCACCACTGCCCGGGTCGCCTGTACCACCTCCGGTCCGATGCCGTCGCCCTCGATCAGCCCGAGCCGCACCACCCGCCGCGAATCCACCGCGTTCACTCCTCTGCTCGCACCCCGTCCCGGCCGGTCCGCAGCCCGGCACACCGGGTCACCCTATGGGGTGGCGCGTCACCGAGCCCACCGCGGGCCCTGGACCGCCGGCCGAAGTCGGGTGATCGACGCACCGCACGCGATCCCCGCGCGTAAGTTGGCCCGCATCATGGTGCAGTCGGTGGAACTGGTACTCGACGAGGCGGCGGAGGCCGAGATTCGCCGGCAGTGGCGCATGCTGGCCGAGGCCGGAATGCACAGTCCCACACCGGAACACCGGCCGCACATCACCGTCGCGGTCGCCCGCGAGATCTGGCCCCGGCTGGACCGGACGCTGGCCGCCCTCCCGTTCCGCCCGCTCCCGATCCGGCTGGGCGGGCTGCTGATATTCGGCGCCCGCCATCCCATTCTGGTACGGCTGGTGGTGCCCACCGAGGACCTGCTGACGATGCAACGGCGCATCGCGGCGGTCGTCGACGGCTGCCCCGGCGTTCCGGCGAACATGTGCCCGGACGCGTGGACCCCGCACGTGACGCTGGCACGGCGGCTGAGATCGGAGCACTGGCCCGCGGCGATCGAGGCGGTGGCCGCCGAACGGGATTTTGCGGCTACCGTGGTGGGTATTCGGCGGTGGGACGGTGATCGGCGGATCGAGTGGCCGATCGCCCCAGGGGGTGAGGCCCACGGTTGAGCCGCGGACGCCGGCCGCACGGAAGATATGCGCAGCGTCCCGCGTTGCACCGCAGACAACGACACGAGAGGAACCCATGGCCACCCAGACCCTGACCGCGCAGAACTTCGACGAGATTGTGACCGGAAACGACGTCGTCCTCGTCGATTTCTGGGCCGATTGGTGCGGGCCCTGCAAGGCGTTCGCGCCCACTTTCGAGGCGTCCTCGGAACAGCATCCCGATGTCGTCCACGGCAAGGTCGACACCGAGGCCGAGCAGAGCCTCGCCGCCGCCGCCAACATCCGCTCCATCCCCACGATCATGGCCTTCCGCGAGGGTGTCCTGGTCTTCGCGCAGCCGGGCGCACTGCCGCCGGCCGCGCTCGAGGATCTGGTCTCCCAGGTGAAGGCGCTCGATATGGAAGAGGTGCGCAAGCAGCTCGCCGAACAGCAGCAGAGCTGACCCGCCCGAACCGGTGCCGCATCCCGATTCCTCACGAAACGGGATGCGGCACCGGCGTTTTCGCGTGTCGGCTCGGTTGCCGAGCTGGGCTCAGTTCCCGAGTTTGTTGATGCCGGCGATCATGGCCCGGACGGTCGACTCCGGCCCGTCTCCGGCGAGCGCGGCGCCCCAGCCTCGGCGGCCGTTGCATTCGCACTGCACGAAGGTGGCGGTGCCGCTGCCGGTACGCCGCTGGTGGAACTGCAGAATCTCCACCGGATAGCCCTCGTCGTAGAGCGCCGAGGTCAGCGCGGCGACCGGGCTACCGGCGGACACCACGGTCCGCGCATGTCCGGCCAGTTCGATGGTGGCGGTATAGGTCGCCCGCTGTTCGGCCCGCGCCCAGTCGCTGAGCTTGACCGGGCCGGTGTGCGCACAGTAGCGGTCGTAGAACTCCGCGGGCGTCAGGTCGGCGGATTCGGCGCGCAGCCCCTTGGGCGCGGCCGCGATGAAGTCATGTGTATCGATAGTGATCGTCATTGGACTAGGTCTTCCCGAAGCTTTGTCGTTGGTCGGATGACAGAGGGGACCAGCGCAAACACTTGTCAACGGCCGCAGCGAGGGGGCCGGTCCGAATCAGCTCCCGCTACGGCGAGGTACTACGAGAAGTCGCGCCGCAGCCACCATCGCGGTAAGCGGAAGGAGCACCACGCGGTCGCGGTCGGCGACGTTGCGCGCGGCGCTGTGGCTTGCGGCGGGATTCGGCACGGCTTCGAGAATATGGACTCGTCGCGACGATGGCAACAATATTGCGGCGGAACCAACGAGTAACTTCGTCACATTTTCGAGTGAACGGTATGCCAACGGACAGTGCCGTGGTGGGCGCCGCATTCGCCCAGGCCACAGCGGGTCCACAGGATGTGACACGGACAGGTTCGGCGTGTCGTCACCGGGGTTGCGCGGATTTGTCCCACCGCAACAGATAGCGCCGGAACACCAGTCGGCGCACCCGCGCCCGGCAGGATGCCGCGCGCCCGCCGGGCGACCTCGCGCGTGGTGGGTGGCGGATCGCGGACATCCTCGTCCGCGGCGCGGGATGCCGTGCGAGACCGGGCTCGCTCCAAGCCCTGATCAGTGCGCGGCGGAGTCCCAGCTGCGGCCCACGCCGACGGAGACCTCGAGCGGCACCGACAGGTCGATGGCGCTCGACATCTGTTCGCGGGCAAGTGATTCCAGTGCCTCCCGCTCACCCGCGGCGACCTCGAAGACGAGTTCGTCGTGGATCTGCAACAGCATGCGCGAACGCAGGCCCGCCTCCGCGATGGCGGCCTGGGTGTTGATCATCGCGACCTTGATGATGTCGGCGGCGGTGCCCTGGATGGGCGCGTTGAGCGCCATCCGCTCGGCGGCCTCGCGACGCTGGCGGTTGCTGGAATCCAGGTCGGGCAGGTAGCGGCGACGGCCGAACAGCGTCTCCGTGTAGCCGACCTTGCGCGCCTGATCGACCGCGTCGCGCAGATAGTCACGAATCGCGCCGAAACGGGAGAAATAGACCTCCATCTGCGCCTTCGCCTCCTCGGCGCTGATCCGCAGTTGCTGCGAGAGCCCGTACGCGGACAAACCGTAGGCCAGGCCGTAGGACATCGCCTTGATCCGGCGGCGCATCTCCGGGTGCACATCGGCGATCGGGATGTCGAAGGCCTTGGACGCGACGAAGCTGTGCAGGTCTTCGCCGGAGTTGAACGCCTCGATCAGCCCGGCGTCCTTAGACAGGTGCGCCATGATCCGCATCTCGATCTGGCTGTAGTCCGCCGTCATCAGCGATTCGTAGCCGGGGCCGACGACGAAGGTGTCGCGAATGCGCCGGCCCGTGTCGGTGCGGATCGGGATGTTCTGCAGATTCGGCTCGGTCGAGGACAACCGGCCGGTGGCGGCGATGGTCTGGTTGAACGTGGTGTGGATGCGGCCGTCGTCGGCGACCGACTTCAGCAGCCCGTCCACGGTGACCTTGAGGCGGGTGGCGTCGCGGTGCGCCAGCAGATGTTCGAGGAAGGGATGTTGGGTCTTCTCGAACAGCGACTCGAGCGCGTCGGCGTCGGTGGTGTAACCGGTCTTGGTCCGCTTCGTCTTGGGCATATCCAGCTCGTCGAACAGCACCACCTGCAACTGTTTCGGCGAACCCAGGTTGATCTGCTTACCGATCACCTCGTAGGCGGCTTCCGCGGCCGAGGCCACCCGGTCGGCGAATTCACGCTGCAACCCGTCCAGTTTGTCGCAGTCGACGGCGATGCCGGCGTGCTCGAGTTCGGCCAGCACACCCAGCAGCGGCAGTTCCATCTCGGTGAGCAGCGGCACGGATTCGATGTGGTCGAGTTCGGTGTCGAACGCCTCGGCCAGATCCGCCACCGCGCGGGCGCGCAGGATCTCGGCCTGAGCCAGTTCGGTGTCGACCTGGTCCTCATCGTCGAGCAGCGACAGCTGGGCGTCCTCGGCGGCTTCGACCCGCAATTCCCGCGAGAGGTACCGCAACGACAGATCGTCGAGGTTGAAGGTGCGCTGTCCGGGGCGGACCAGATAGGCCGCGAGCGCGGTGTCGCTGGTGAGCCCGGCCAGCCGCCAGTTGCGCCCGCGCAGGGCGTGAATGGCCGCCTTGGCCTCGTGCACGGCCTTGGGGGTCTCGGCGTCGGCGAGCCAGCGACCGAGGGCGAGTTCGTCCTCGGGGGTCAGCGCGACCACGTCGAAGTAGCCGCCCTCCCCGTCGGCGGCGGCGATCGCGATCGCCTTCACATCACCCTGCACGGGCGTGGTCGTCCCCACGATCGAAACGCCGTGGCGTGCACCGGCTTTCGCATGCTCGGCCAGCCAGTCCGCGGCGGCGCCGGGCGCGACCGGGCCGCCGCTGATCTCGAAACCGCTCTCGGCCTCCGGCTCCGGCGGCGCCAGCGTCTCGAACAGCCGGTCCCGCAGCACCCGGAACTCGAGATCGTCGAACAGGCGGTGGATCTTGTCGCGATCCCACGGCTGCTGGGCCAGCTGCTCCGGGGTGTACGGCAGCGGAACATCCTTGACCATCTCGGTGAGCTGCCGGTTGAGCACCACGCTGGACAGGTTCGCGCGCAGTGCGTCGCCGACCTTGCCGCGCACCTCGTCGACCCGCTCGACCAGGGACGGCAGATCGCCGAATTCACGTATCCACTTGGTCGCCGTCTTCTCCCCCACGCCCGGAATGCCGGGCAGATTGTCACTCGGGTCGCCACGCAGGGCCGCGAAATCCGGATACTGGGCCGGGGTCAGGCCGTACTTCTCCTCGACCGCCTCCGGTGTGAACCGGGTGAGCTCGGAGACGCCCTTCTTCGGGTACAGCACGGTGACATCGGGATTGACCAGTTGCAGCGAATCCCGGTCGCCGGTGACGATCAGCACCCGGAAACCTTGCGGCACAGCCTGAGTCGCGAGGGTGGCGATGATGTCGTCGGCCTCGTAGCCCTCGATGGCCATCACCGGGATGCCGAGCGCGCCGAGCACCTCCTGGGTGATCTCCACCTGTCCGCGGAATTCGTCAGGAGTGGTGATGCGGTTGGCCTTGTACTCCGGATAGGCCTCGACCCGGAAGGTCTTCCGGCTGACGTCGAACGCGGCCGCCACATGGGTCGGCCGCTCGTCACGCAGCAGGTTGATCAGCATGGCGGTGAAGCCGTAGACGGCGTTGGTGGTCTGCCCGGTGACGGTCTTGAAGTTCTCCGCCGGTAGCGCGTAGAAGGCGCGGTAGGCCAGGGAATGGCCGTCCAGCAACAACAGCGTGGGACGCTCGCCGGGGGCACCCGCCACCGTACTGCCGGCTTTCGGCGCTGCCGCTGCGGCGGTGGTGGACGACACACTGCCCTGACGCTGATCGGTGGAGGCTGGAGTCACGGCACAGAGTCTAGGGACAAGCACCGACATCCCCGGCCACCGGGCACGGACCGGCATGTGTCGCGCTCGGATTCGCCCTCACCTATCTGCCCGCCGCTGTCACGCAGGCCACACCCGCCCCACGGACCGGCAGCTGTCTCGTGCCCACGCTCGACCGTCACGGGCCGGCACACGAGGCGCGGCCGGCCGCGAGCGGCGATCAGGACTTCGGCGCGAGATTGTCCAGGACGACCTCCGCGACCGCCTTCATGGTGGTGCGGCGATCCATCGCGGTGCGCTGGATCCACTTGAACGCCTGCGGTTCCGACAGTCCCTGCGTCTGCATCAGCACGCCCTTCGCGCGCTCGACCAGTTTGCGGGTCTCCAGGCGGTCGGACAGGTTCGCGACCTCCTGTTCCAGCGCCGAGATCTCGTGAAAACGGCTGGCCGCCAACTCGATCGCGGGCACCAGATCCGATTTGGTGAACGGCTTCACCAGATAGGCCATCGCACCCGCGTCACGCGCCCGCTCCACCAGGTCACGCTGGCTGAACGCGGTCAGGATCACCACGGGCGCAACACGTTTGGAGGCGATTTCGCCGGCGGCATCGATACCGTCGCGCCGCGGCATCTTCACGTCCATGATGACCAGATCGGGGCGCAGTTCCACGGCCAGGTCGACCGCCTGCTGGCCGTCACCGGCCTCGCCCACCACCTGGTAGCCCTCCTCGGAGAGCATCTCCACAAGGTCCATCCGGATGAGCGCCTCGTCCTCGGCCACCACGACACGCTTCGCGGCAGCCGGCGCGTCCTGCTTCGCGCCCGCGCCCCCTGCATTCGTTCCCATAGACAGACCCCTCGATATTCCGATGCCGATGCCCGATGTGCGCCTCCGGTCCCACCCTGTCACCGGCCACGCACAGCCGAGTGTCCTAAAGCGTACCGTTCAACTTCGCTCACAACCCATCTACCCAGCGGGAACCCGCCCGCGCGGGACCGATTCGGTAACCTGGGCACCCACCGGCTATCATTTCCTCCCGGTGCGCCGAGTTGGCGGAACTGGCAGACGCGACGGTCTCAAAAACCGTTGTCCTCACGGACGTGTGGGTTCGAGTCCCACACTCGGCACCAAGTCGGGCAGGTCCCGACGATTCTCCCGGCATCGGCCGATCGACCTCGATATGCGCCTCGACACCGACAGGCGGCGACGAGGGCGCCGGAGGCCGTGCGGAACAACATCTTCGAGGTGAGTCGCCTCCCCCGGACACGCAGGGTATCGGCCCGAGCCGCGAGGCATGCCGGTCGAAGCCGGTGACCGTGGTGCGCCTGGTCAGGACCGCCGTGCACGGTCGCCACCGCAGTTGTCGCATTTCACCTCATGCGGGTGAGGTGGTGCCCGCGATCTCGTTCGTATCTTGGCCGAAACGGAGACCACCAGCGGCGCCGAGGAGCGGACATGGCCGATTCGCACGATCAGTTGGCGGCGGCGTCGAACCGGATCGGTGTCCCCGACCGGGTGAAGACGCCCTTGGGAACCTTCGATTTCTTCGACGGCGTCCCGAAACCGGAATCGCTCACCGCGCTGTACGAGGGCCTGGATTTCCTGCGCGGAGTCGAGGTCTTCCTCAACGCGGTACCGGGCGCCTCCCTGGTCGCCATGCGGCGCGGGTTGCGCAGTGTCGGCATCGACGGTGTGTCGACCATGGCGATCACCGAACCGCGCGCGAACTCCGGCAGCTTCTTCCTCACCCCGAACACCGAAACCACGTACGGCACTTCGTTCTTCGATCTGCGTGGCGGGCCGGTCGTGATCGAACCACCCACCGACTCGCTCTGTGTGGTCGACGACTTCTGGTTCCGCTATGTCGCCGATATGGGCATCGCCGGCCCCGATCACGGGCAGGGCGGGAAATACCTGTTCCTGCCGCCGGGCTACGACGGCACCGTCCCCGACGGGTATTTCACCTACCGGCCGCCGACCTACACCAACTGGGCGGTGTTGCGCGCCCTCGGCGGCGTGGAGGCGATCCGGCAGGCCCGCGTCTACCGTCTCGCCGACGCCGACGCCCCACCGGAGATGGCGTTCGTCAACGTCGCCGACCGGATCTTCAACACCGTCCACTCCAACGACTTCTCCTTCTACGAGGAGGTCGACGAACTGATCCAGGAAGAACCACCCGGCTCACTCGATCCCGAACGCGCCGGTCAGCTCGCCGCGATCGGAATCCGGCACGGCCACCCGTTCGCCCCCGGCCCGCGCCTGCGCGCGATTCTCGACACGGCCGCCCGCACCGCGGCCGGGATCAGCCGGGCGCTCGTCTACTTCCCCCGCGACACCGACGGCCTCGTCTTCGAGGACCGATCCTGGAAAGAAGCCTTCGTCGGCGGCAGCTACGAATTCCTGCGCGACGGGGCACGCCTGCTCGACGCGCGCACGCTGTTCCACTACGTCGCCACGGTCATCACCCCGGCCATGGCCCATGCCCGGCCCGGCGCCGGATCGGCCTACACCTACACCGCGCAGGACGCCGAGGGCCGGATCCTCGACGGCGGCAAACACTATCGGCTCGTCCTGCCGCCCGACCCGCCGGCGAAGAACTTCTGGTCGGTCGACATTTACGACACCCAGACCCGCTCCCTCCTGCAGACCGACAACCCCTACCCCAGCCTCATGAGCCTGTCCGGCACGGTCCGGACCGAATCCGACGGCTCGATCGTCCTCTGGTTCGGCCCCACCGCGCCCGACGGGCGGGAATCGAACTGGATCCAGACCCTGCCCGGCAAGAGCTGGTTTCCCATCCTGCGCCTCTACGGGCCGCTGCAACCGTGGTTCGACAAGGATTGGAAGCCCGGCGAAATCACCGAAACCCACTGACGAAACCGGCCGTACGAAATCGAACCGAATCGGTAGGACGGCCCGTGAATACGCGTAGGGTGGGGCACACGACCCCGGGCAGGAGGAGGTCGCGCGTATGCGGGTGAACCGGCTCACCGCTGATCTTTCGGGATATCCCGATCTGGTGGTGATCTATCTGGGGATGCGGGTGCGGACCCCGCGGGGGATGCTGCGTCTGCTCGGCCTCGGGCCGAAACTGTATCGCTCCCATCATGATCGGCCCGACGGGCTGCTGCGGCACGAGGACATCATCTGGTCGCTGTTCCCACCACACTGGGGCGCTCGCCAATACTGGCGTGACCTGGACAGCCTGGAGCGCTGGACCCGTTCCCAGCCGCACCGCGACTGGTGGCAGCGGTTCCTGCGCGACTCCGGCGGCACCGGATTCTGGCACGAGGCCTACTTCCTGCGCGGCGGCATCGACACCATGTACGACGATATGACCACGCCCACCGGCCTGGGCGCCGTCGCCCCGACGCGGGCGATGCGCGGACCGCTGTTCAGTGCGCGCGGCCGGGCCCACGACAACGCCGCCCGCGCCGGCGCGGACAGCGGGCACCTCGGTGCGGAGCCGACGGTCGCGCCCGTCGTCGAGGAAGCCTCCTACTATCGAAACGCTTCCGGCGCCGACGGTTCCGATGCGGACCGGCAGGCGTAGCCCCACATCCGTCGCGCAGCCGGTCAGCGAAAATCCGGCAAACGGTCGGACGCGACCCGCTACGGGCAGTTGAACATCGCGTAAAATCAGCGGTTTTCGGCCGTCCCCGGCTTCTGCCGCGGGGCGCGGCCACCTACCGTAGCAGTCATGCACGTCCTGTTCGTCTGCTCCGGCAACGTCTGCCGCTCGGTGATCGCCGAACGTCTGACCCGCGCCGTCGCCGCCGAACACGGTCTCGACGACCTGACCGCCGAGAGTGCCGGCACCCGCGCACTCGTCGGCTTCGGCGTCGATCCCCTTGCGGCACAGATCATCACGGGCCTCGGCGGCGATCCTGGCAACTTTTCAGCACGCAAGGTGAAGCAGGAGATGGTCGCGCGCGCGGATCTCGTGCTCGCGATGACCGAGCAGATCCGCGACCACATCATCGACCTGGTTCCGGATGCCCGGTCCCGGACCTTCACGCTGCTCGAGGCCTACCGGGTGGCGAAGGTCTCCGGCGCTCGCACGATCGCCCACATCGACAGTGCCCGAAACGATCTCGCACTGGTGGGGCGGGAGAACATCGCCGACCCGGTCGGGCTGTCGAGCGAAAAGTACTGTGCCGTCGGCGATCGGATCGCCGAGACGCTGGTCCCGCTGCTGCTCGCGCTGCACGCTCATCGTGACCCGGGTCGCACGGAGTCCGGCCGGCCCCGGCTGGTCCTGCTACCCGGCGGGCGCATCGAGACCCCGCCGTGGGGTATCGAGCCCGTGCGAATCGGCCGTCACGCCTGAACAATCCGGCGCCGGGCATGCCGCTCTCCCGCGGATCGGGATCCGGGGTTAGACTCCCCGCGGAAACTGCCGACGCCGATGGTTCGACACCGGAACAGGACACAGACATGCCGAAACGAATTTCGGATGTTTCACTCCATGTTTACGTCACACCGGAAACGCTCGACCGCGTCGTGCACGCCGTGCGCTGCCTGGTCGACGACCACCTCGCCGAACACGATGTTTTCGCCTGGCGCTTCACCCTGCCCGTCGACGCCGATCAACCCGATCACACGGTGCTGGAGACCCAGTGGCGCCTGGAACACCCCCACCGCGACCCCGGCTCGCGGCGCACCTACGAGATCGCGCTCAGCCTGGTGGGCGATCCCGATCAGCTGACCGAATCCGGCCTGGCCGCACTCGAGCATCGACTGGTCCTCGGGATCGCCACCACCGCCGACGCCGTTCCCTACACGATTTCGGCTCTCCATCGCGACAGCTACGACTTCGACGAGAACCGCGAACGCCTCTAACCGCCGCTGGGCTATTTGCCGCGCGCCGGGAAGTGCCTGATCACGCCTTCCTGCACCACGGTGGCCAACAGCTCACCGGCCCGCGAGTAGAAGTGACCGGTGGCCAGACCGCGCGAACCGGCGGCCACCGGTGACTGCGTCGCGTACAGGGCCCAGTCGTCGAAGCGGAACGGACGGTGGAACCAGATCGAGTGGTTCACCGTGGCGGCCACGATCCGGTCGTGACCCCACGACAACCCGTGCGTGGTGATGATCGAATCCAGCACCGTGGTGTCGGACGAATACCCCAGCGTCGCAACGTGGATCAGCGGATCGTCGGGCAGTTCGCCGTCGGCCTTCATCCACACGCGGTTGTGGTTGAGGGTGCCGCCGGTGCCCTTGAGGATCCACGCCGGATCGTTGGTGTAGCGCATGTCGATCGGATGCGGCGCCTGCACGAACATCTGCAGTTTGTCCTCGAGCCCGGAAAAGGACTCCTCCACCCGGGGTAGCCCGTCCGGATCGGGCACCTGCGGCTGCGGGCTGGCGTGTTCCAGGCCCTTGGCCCAGTCCTGGAACGCCGCCAGCATCACGAACAGTTCCTGATCGCCCTGATACGCCGTCACCGTGCGATTGGCGAAGGCACGCCCGTCACGATGACGTTCGACCCGGTATTCGATCGGTTTGCGCACATCCCCGCCGCGCACGAAATGCGCGTTGACCGCATGCACCGGGCGCCCCGGCCCGACCGTGCGACCGGCCGCGATGATCGCCTGCGCCACCAGCTGGCCGCCGAAGGTGCGACTCCACACCTTCTCCGGATGGTGACCGAGGAAAACGTCCTCGCCGATCTCCTCGAGTTCGAGCAGGCCGAGCAGGACGGCGAGATCGCCCCCGCTCTCGCGGCCGGTGCCGACCGATTCGCCCAGTGATGCACTCACCTCAGTGGTCCTCCTCGCCGATGCGATGCACGTGGATCAGGTTCGTGGAGCCGACGGTTCCCGGCGGGGAACCGGCCACGATCACCACGAGGTCGCCCTTGGCGTAGCGATTCAGCGACAGCAGTTCCTTGTCGACCTGGCCGATCATCTCGTCGGTGGTACCGACCGGCGGGACGATGAAGGTTTCCACACCCCAGGTCAGCGCCAGCTGACTGCGCACATCCGGCAGCGGGGTGAACGCCAGCAGCGGCAGCGTGGTGTGCAGGCGTGCCAGCCGGCGCACGGTGTCACCGGATTGGGTGAACGCCACCAGCGCCTTGGCGTTGAGCCGCTCGCCGATGTCGCGGGCCGCATAGGAGATCACGCCGCGCTTGGTGCGCGGGACGTGGGTCAGCGGCGGCACCCGGGTCGAGGATTCGGATTCCACGGCGTGCACGATGCGCGCCATCGTGCGCACCGTCTCGATCGGATACTGGCCGACCGAGGTCTCACCGGAGAGCATGACCGCGTCCGCGCCGTCGAGCACGGCGTTGGCGACATCGGAGGCCTCGGCGCGGGTCGGGCGGGAGTTGCCGATCATCGACTCCAGCATCTGGGTGGCGACGATGACGGGTTTCGCGTTCTCCCTTGCCATCTGGATGGACCGCTTCTGCACCAGCGGCACCTGCTCGAGCGGCAGCTCGACGCCGAGGTCGCCACGGGCCACCATGATCGCGTCGAACGCGAGCACGATCGCCTCGAGATTGTCGATGGCTTCGGGCTTTTCGAGTTTGCCGATCACCGGCACCCGGCGGCCTACGCGATCCATGATGTCGTGGACCAGCTCGACGTCCGACGGCGACCGCACGAACGACAGGGCGATGAAGTCCACGCCCAGCCGCAGGGCGAATTCCAGATCCTCGATGTCCTTGTCGGACAACGCCGGAACCGAAACGTCCATTCCCGGCAGCGAGACGCCCTTGTTGTTGGAGACCGGACCACCCTCGGTCACACGGCACACCACGTCGTTGCCCTCGACGCGGATCACGGTCAGGCCGACCTTGCCGTCGTCGACGAGCAGCCGGTCACCGGCCTTGGCGTCCTCGGATAGTTGTTTGTAGGTGGTGGAGACGCGATCGTGGGTGCCTTCCACGTCGTCTACCGTGATCCGCACCTCCTCGCCCGTCGCCCACACGGTGCGGCCGTCGATGAATCGGCCCAAGCGGATCTTCGGTCCCTGCAGGTCGGCGAGAATGCCGACCGCACGGCCCATCTGCTCGGCGGCGTGCCGCACCTTGTGATAGTTCTCGGCGTGATCGGCGTGTTCTCCGTGACTGAAATTCAACCGGGCCACGTCCATGCCGCTGTCGACAAGTTCACGGATCCGGTCCTCGGTGGCGGTGGCCGGCCCGAGGGTGCACACAATCTTTGTCCGTCGCATCACGAGCCGAGCCTAGTCCTGCCGCAGCGGTGGCGCTGATCGGCACTCCCGCCACTGTCAATCGACGAAAATATGACGCACATCACATATTTCCCCGGCATGGTCGTCACTCCTGCAGCGGACGGTTGTACGGGTCGCGAACCTTGCCGGTGAGGATCATGATCGCGTCGATGAACGGCCAGATGCCGCCCAGACCGCAGGTGAACAGCGTGACCAGCAGCTGGGCGACGCCGATACCGGTGTAGCCGAGGTAGAACCGGCCGATCCCGAGGCCGCCGACGAACAGTTGCAGCAGCCCGGCGGTGAGCTTCGACTTGTCCGAGAACGGTTCGCCGTACATGTTGCGCCCGTACGGCGCTTCCGGATCCATGCCGTAGGGCGCGGGCGGGTAGCCGGGGGCGGGAGCGTAGGGCTGGGCATACGGGTCGACGGGCTGGCCGTAGGGCTGGCTGTAGCCGTAGGGGCCGGATTCGGCACCGGTTCCGTAGGGGCCAGCTGGGCCGTAGCCGCCCGGATTCCCCGGTCCGGTACCCGGTGCACCGTACTGCGGGCCGTAGCCGGGCTGCGGCTGATAGGGGTCGGTCACGAAGTCCTCCTGGTTCGAGCGGTCGGCCCGCTCAGTTCTTGTCCGCCTTCTTCCGGCCCGGCTTACCCGACTTGCCCTCGGCCCGCCGCTCACTGTCCCCGGCGCTGGTGACACCGGCCGCATCCTTGTCATCGGCGGGCGGATCCAGTTCGTTGCCGGTCGACGCCGAATCGGAGGGGCCGGCGGTGGACTCGTCCGATTCGCCGGATACGGAGCCGGCGGCCGCGGGGTCGGACTCGTCGGCCTTCCCGGCCGGGCTCACATCATCCGTGGGTTTCGCGGCGTCGCCGGAGTCGTCGCCGTCGGCGGATTCATCGGCCGCGACCGCCGCTGCGCTCTCGGTCGCAGCGGATTGCTGTCCGGCGGCGCATTGCCGGCGCAGGGCGCCGATCTGCCAGGGCCAGGGGCGCTCGCCGCCGGCGGCGAGCTGGGCGGCGGTTTCGCGGCCCTTGGTGGCGAGGGCGAAATACGCCAGGGCACACAGGAATACGATCGCCGAAGTGTAGGAGTTGACCCGGATGCCGAAGATGTGGGTGGCCTCGTCGTCGCGCAGCAGTTCGACCCAGAAGCGGCCGAAGGTGTAGATCGCCACGTACAGCGCGAACAGGCGGCCGTGGCCGATCCGCCACCGTTTGTCGACCATCACCAGCACCAGGACGCCGAGCAGATTCCAGATCAGCTCGTAGAGGAAGGTCGGCTGCACGACCTTCTCCACCACGCCGGTGGAGACGCCGTTCATCATGTCGAGCCGGCCGTCGGAGTCGAACCGCAGATAGATCTCGAGGCCCCAGGGCAGATCGGTCTTGCGGCCGTAGAGTTCCTGATTGAAGTAGTTGCCGAGGCGGCCGATGGCCTGGGCGAGCAGAATCGCCGGGGCGATGGCATCACCGAAGGCGGGCAACGGAATTCGATACACGCGGCAGCCGATCCAGGCGCCGATGCCGCCGAGCAGCACCGCGCCCCAGATGCCGAGGCCGCCCTCCCAGATCTTCAGCGCGTTGATCGGATGGCCGCCGGCGCCGAAGTACTTCTCCCAGTCGGTGGCCACGTGGTAGAGCCGGCCGCCGACGAGTCCGAACGGCACGGCGAACATCGCCACGTCGAGCACCTTGCCCGGCTCGCCGCCGCGCTCGCGCCAGCGCCGCTCACCCCACCAGATCGCGACGATGATGCCGATGATGATGCAGATCGCATAGGCACGCAGCGGGAACGGCCCCACATCCCATACGCCTCGCGGCGGACTGGGAATATAGGCCAGTACCGCCCCACCGTGCACGTCGACGCCGTCTGCCAGGACTGGAAAAGTCACGGGCCCCACCGTAACGGAGGGTGCGCCCGCCGCCCAGTTCGCGTCGGCGATCAGCTGGTGACGGTCGCCGAACGCACACCCTCGGCGAGTTCCGCGGTGAGCGTCCGGACCTGGTCCAGACCCTGTCCCGCGGCTGTCACCAGCGCCGAGCCGACGATGACTCCGTCGGCATAGGAAGCGATTTCGGCCGCCTGCGCACCGCTGCGCACACCCAGGCCGACACCGACCGGGATATCGGAGTGGGCACGCACCCGCGCGCACAGTTCCGGGGCCGCCGAGGACACCGCGTCGCGGGCGCCGGTGACGCCCATGGTGGAGGCGGCGTAGAGGAATCCGCTACTGGCCTCGATGGTCTTGACCAGACGCTCCTCGGTGGAGGACGGGGCGACCAGGAAGATGCGGTCCAGATCGTGGGCGCGGGAGGCGTCGAACCACTCCCCCGCCTCCTCGGGAATGAGGTTGGGGGTGATCAGCCCGAGCCCGCCGGCCGCGGCCAGATCGCGGGCGAAGCGGTCGACGCCGTACTGCAGCACCGGATTCCAGTAGGTCATCACCACGGCGTTGCCCCCGGCGGCCGTGATCGCCTCGACGACGGTGAACACGTCACGCACGCGCACCCCGCCGCGCAGGGCCTGCTCGGTGGCGGCCTGGATGGTGGGGCCGTCCATCACCGGATCCGAATAGGCGATACCGACTTCGATGATGTCGCAACCGGATTCGACCATCGCGGTGCACACGTCGATGGATCCGGCCAGGTCCGGGTAACCCGCGGGCAGATATCCGATCAGCGCGGCGCGGCCCTCGCCGCGGCTGGCCGCGAAGGTCGATTCCAGACGGCTCACGAGCGATTCTCCTCCGGGGCGGCGGCGTCGTCGAACAGGCCGAACCAGCGCGCCGCGGTATCCATGTCCTTGTCGCCACGTCCGGACAGATTCACCAGAATGATTGCGCCCGGACCCAATTCGCGCCCCAGTTGCAATGCGCCGGCCACCGCGTGCGCCGATTCGATGGCCGGGATGATGCCCTCGGTGCGCGAGAGCAGCAGCAGCGCGTCCATCGCCTCGACATCGGTGATCGGCCGGTACTCGGCGCGGCCGATGTCCTTCAGGTAGGCGTGTTCGGGCCCGACGCCGGGGTAGTCCAGACCGGCCGAGATGGAATGCGATTCGATGGTCTGGCCGTCCTCGTCCTGCAGCAGGTACGAGTAGGCGCCCTGGAACGCACCCGGCCGGCCGCCGGCGAAAGTGGCTGCGTGCCTGCCGGTTTCGACACCGTCACCGGCCGCCTCGTAGCCGATCAGGCGCACGCCCTCGTCGTCGAGGAACGGGTGGAAGATGCCGATCGCGTTCGATCCACCACCCACGCACGCCACCACGGCGTCGGGAAGGCGCCCGGTCTGCGTCTGTACCTGCACCCGCGCCTCCAGGCCGACGACGCGCTGGAAATCGCGCACCATCAGCGGGAACGGGTGCGGGCCGGCCGCGGTGCCGAAGCAGTAGTAGGTCTCCGAGGCGTTGGTGACCCAATCGCGTAGCGCCTCGTTGATCGCGTCCTTCAAGGTCTGCGAGCCGGTGGTCACCGACACCACGTCGGCGCCCAGCAGCCGCATCCGCGCGACGTTGAGGGCCTGGCGCGCGGTGTCGACCGCGCCCATGTAGATCACGCATTCGAGGCCGAGCAGCGCACAGGCGGTGGCGGTCGCGACGCCGTGCTGACCGGCGCCGGTCTCGGCGATGACGCGCGTCTTGCCCATCCGCTGGGCGAGCAGCGCCTGGCCCAGCACATTGTTGATCTTGTGTGAACCGGTGTGGTTCAGATCCTCGCGCTTGAGCAGGATGCGGGCGCCGCCGGCGTGCTCGGAGAGCCGCTTGCATTCGAAGACCGGCGAGGGCCGGCCCGCGTAATCGCGCTGCAGCCGGTCGAGTTCGGCCAGGAAATCGGGATCCAGGCGCGACTTGTCGTATTCGGCGGAGACCTCCTCGATCACCGCCATCAGCGCCTCGGGCACGTGCCGGCCGCCATAGACGCCGAAGTGGCCGCCGATATCCGGTTCGTGACTGCGATGGGTGACGCCCTCGCTGGCCTGGGGCAGCTGCTCGTGCACGCCGGTCATCGGGTGACACCCCGCCGCAGCGGACGCGGGCAGGACGGATGGGTGCCGGCGGTCACCAGCTCGGAGACGGCGGAACGCGGATCGCCACTGGTCACGAGGCTCTCGCCGACCAGCACCGCATCGGCGCCGGCGCCGGCGTAGGCGAGCAGATCGGCGGTGCCGCTGACGCCGGATTCGGCGACCCGGATGACCTCGGTGGGTAGTCCGGGCGCGATGCGCGCGAAGACGTCGCGATCGACCTCGAGGGTCTTCAGGTTGCGGGCGTTCACGCCGATGACCGAGGCGCCGGCGGTCAGTGCGCGGTCGGCCTCCTCCTCGGTGTGCACCTCGACCAGCGCGGTCATACCCAGCGATTCGGTGCGATCGATGAGCGAGGCCAGGACGTCCTGTTCCAGGGCGGCCACGATCAGCAGGATCACGTCCGCGCCGTGGGCACGGGCCTCGTGGATCTGGTACGGGCCGACAACGAAGTCCTTGCGCAGGATCGGCACGTCGACGACCGCGCGGACCGCGTCCAGATCGTCGAGCGAGCCGTGGAAGCGGCGACCCTCGGTCAGCACGCTGATGATGCGCGCGCCCCCGTCCTCGTAGGACTTCGCCAGGCTGGCCGGGTCCGGGATGTCGGCGAGCTCACCCTTCGAGGGGCTGGCGCGCTTGACCTCGGCGATGACTCCGATCCCGTCCGCGTGCAGCGCGGCGAGCGCATCGCGCGGCGAGGGTGCCGCGGCGGCGGCCTTCTTGACGGCCTGGAAATCCAGGAGGGCTTCCCGAGCGGCCACATCCGCGCGGACCCCGTCGAGAATCGAGTCGAGTACCGTCATCTGGCTCGAATCCTTTCTGGGGAGACGGACTTGCTACCTGAGAATCCCCCCAGGTGCTGTCTCACCGATGCTGATAAAGAGTAAATGGAGGTGTTCACCGAGCCGACGGCGGGGTGTGACGCCTGCCGCCCGGCGCGCCGTGATAAAGCGCTCATCGGCCCGCCTCGTCGTCGGTCGGGTCGGCGCCCGCGTCGAGCGCGTCCCACAGCACACGCTGCGAGAGTTCGCCCGACTCCGGCTCCGGGGTGTGCGGGGCTGACGCCGGCGTCGCCGGGCGCGGTGCGTCGGCGACCTTCGCGGCCGACTCCGTCTCACCCGTGCGGCGCAGTTCGGCGACCTGTTCGGCGGCGGCGGCCCGGCGGAACACCGGGTTGTCGTACTTACCCGACATGCGGGCCGTCGTTTCGGGCATGCGGGCCAGCAGCACTCCGGCGGCGAAGGCCGCGAGCGCACCGGCGACGCTGAGCGCGGCCGGGAAGGTGGCCGCCGTGGCGGCGTCGACATGCGCGCGGGCGGGCAGTTCGGCGAGCCGGGCGGCGCGTTCGGCGAGCTTGCCGTGCTGGGTCAGCAGGGCCAGGCCGGGCACCGCGGCGACCGCGGCGACCAGCGCCACCACCACACCGATCAGCCGGCGCAGCCAGCCCTTGGTGGCGAACACGGCCGCGATCGAGGCCAGTAGCACCA
This sequence comes from Nocardia violaceofusca NBRC 14427, assembly GCF_963869435.1. NCBI lineage: Bacteria > Bacillati > Actinomycetota > Actinomycetes > Mycobacteriales > Nocardiaceae > Nocardia > Nocardia violaceofusca. Next base: position 27,356 of record NZ_CAWMPM010000021.1, on the reverse strand, counting down.
GCGCCAGCGGTGTGAGCGCGCCGAACCAGAGACCGCCGTCGAGATGCTGGGTGCGCGGTTCGGTCAGACCATCGGAGGACCGCAGTGTCACCCAGGTCATGCGCGAGGAGCCCCACAGCGCGGCCGCGCCGACCGCGAGCAGGAGGACCGGCAGCACCGGACGGGCGCGTTTCGTGGACGACGTGCCGTTCGTGCCCGGCGCGGACGTGCCGTCCGGCTGGTCCGGCGAATGTCGTTGGGCTGGATCGGATTCCGGGTTGCTCATAGCAGGGTGCCGTCGGGTTCGGGGGTGAAGGTGCGCACGGTGCGCGCGGCCGCGACGGCCTTGAGGACGGCCATCGCCTTGTTGCGCGACTCCTCGTCCTCGTAGTCGGGCTGGGAGTCGGCGACGATGCCGGCACCGGCCTGCACATAGGCGATGCCGTCCTTGAGTAGCGCGGTGCGGATCGCGATCGCGGTATCGGCGTCGCCGGCGAAGTCGAGGTAGCCGACGACCCCGGCGTAGACGCCGCGGCGGGTGGGCTCGTTCTCCTCGATCAGCTCCATGGCCCGCACCTTCGGCGCACCGGAGAGCGTGCCGGCCGGGAAGCAGGCGCGCACGGCGTCGAGGGCGATGCGACCCGCCGCCAGCCGCCCGGTGACCGTGGACACCAGATGCATCACGTGGCTGTAGCGCTCGATGTGGCGGTATTCGGTGACGCGTACGGTGCCCGGTTCGCACACCCGGCCCAGGTCGTTGCGGCCCAGGTCGACGAGCATGAGGTGTTCCGCGTTCTCCTTCTCGTCGGAGAGCAGATCCTTCTCGAGCAGCACGTCGTCCTCCTCGGTGGCGCCGCGCCACCGGGTGCCGGCGATCGGATGTGTCGTCGCCACACCGTCTTTCACCGTCACCAGCGATTCCGGACTCGAGCCGACGATGGAGAACGCGGTGCCGCCCACGCCGTCGGGAATGTGCATCAGATACATGTACGGGCTCGGATTCGAGGCGCGCAGCATCCGGTACACATCGCGCGGTTCGCCGTCGAAGTCCATTTCGAACCGCTGCGACAACACCACCTGGAACGCCTCGCCGGCCTCGATCTCGCCGACCAGCCGCCGCACGCCCGCACCGAAATCCTCGCTGGTGCGGCGGCGGATGTAGTCCGGCTCGGGACGGTCGAAGACGGAGACGGTCGATTCGGCGGGCGCGGCCAGCGCCGCGGTCATCCGGTCGAGCCGGGCGACGGCGTCGTCGTAGGCCTCGTCGACGCGTTCGTCGGTGCCGTTCCAGTTCACCGCGTTGGCGATCAGCGTGATCGCGCCCTCGTGATGGTCGAAGGCGGCCAGATCCGCCGCGAGCAGCAACACCATCTCCGGAACCCGCAGATCGTCGGTGGTCAGCTCCGGCAGCCGCTCGATGCGGCGCACGATGTCGTAGCCCAGATAGCCGACCAGACCACCGGTCAGCGGCGGCAGGCCGGGCAGGCGCTCGGTGCGCAGCAGTTCCAGGGTGTCGTGCAGCGCCTCCAGCGGATCACCCCCGGCCGGTGCGTCGGCGGGTGTGGCGCCCAGCCACGCCGCCTGGCCGTCGACGACCGTCAGCGCGGTGGGGCTGCCGGCGCCGATGAACGACCAGCGCGACCACGAACGACCGTTCTCGGCCGACTCCAGCAGGAAGGTGCCGGGCCGGTCCGCGGCCAGCTTCCGGTAGGCGGACAGCGGGGTCTCCGAATCCGCCAGCACCTTGCGCGTCACCGGCACTACGCGGTGCGCGGCCGCCAGCACACGGAACTGGTCCCGGGTGGTGGTGGTTGCGGTTTCCGGACGGTCGAATGCGGCGCCGTGCATATCGCTCATCATTCCAGTCGGCCGCAACCGAGATTCCCTGGCCCCGCCGCGACCCCACACATGGTCCGCGACGGGTACCGGGCGAGGGTGCCGACCGGTACCCTCGCGATTGTGAAAAAAGGCCAGCGCGCACCCGGGTTCGAACTTCCCGATCAGACCGGCACCGTCCGGTCGCTCGACTCGTTGCTGGCCGACGGACCGCTGACGCTGTTCTTCTTCCCCGCCGCCAACACCCCCGTGTGCACCGCGGAGGCCTGCCACTTCCGTGATCTGACAAGCGAATTCGCGGCTCTGGGCGCCAGTTGCGCGGGAATCAGCACCGATTCGGTCGACACCCAGGCCGGTTTCGCGCAGTCGCAGACCCTCGGCTATCCGTTGCTGTCCGATCGCGACGGTGCGGTGGCGGAACGGTTCGGCGTCAAACGTTCCGGGGCGATCGGCGGGCTGCTCGGCAACTTCCTGCCGGTGAAGCGGCAGACCTTCGTGATCGATACCGACCGCACCGTCCTCGCGGTGATCTCGGGCGAACTGCGCGCCAACGTCCACGCCGACGCCGCGCTGGCCGCCCTGCGCGAGCACCGGGCCTGAATCCACCGCTGGACACACCCCGGGCCGCCCCGGATGCGCCCCCTCGTTTTCCCGGTGAGAGCGCATGGACGACGTGACACGGCCCGATTCTCCCGGCGTCTGCGCGGGCCCCGCGCATACGCTGGATACATGACATCGACGAGCTCCCTCACGAACTCCGGGACCAAACCCCGAGCCACCGTGTGGCGGAATCGAGCCCTCGGCCTGCTCGCGGTCATCATCGTGCTGGTCGTCGCCTATTTCGTGCTGTCGGCCTTCATTCCGCGCTGGTGGGCGCAGCGGATCGCCGGCATGTCCGGGCACGGCAGCTTCGCCCAGGGCATCTGGTCGGGCCTGGCGGTCGGGTTCCTGTGCACGCTGATCCCCCTGGTGCTCCTGCTGGGCGCGGTACGGGTGTGGCGCACCCGAGCCGGCAAGTTCGCCGCCGGCGCCGCGGCGGTGCTGGCGTTGATCGTGGCGCTGCCCAATCTGATGACGCTGACCATCGTGCTGGGCGGCAACAGCGCCGCGCACGCCGGGGAACGCGTCCTCGACGTCGATGCGCCCGGCTTCCGCGGCGCCTCGCTGGTCGGCGCCATCGTGGCGGCGGCGATCTTCGTGATCCTGCTCGTGCTACTGCTACGCAAACAGTGGCGGGCGCGTTCGGCCCGCCGCGCCGAAGCCGGCGTGGTCACCGCGCCCGACACCGCTAACGCCACGCGGCCACCAGGCGATATCAAGGAGTGAACCCGACAGCGTCGCGATCGCGCCCCGGCGTGATAGCTGTCACGTCACCGGCAACCGGGCTGACCGTCGAGCGAAGTCGTGGCAAACTTGTTGGTCGCGAGTGACGGTGAACTGCGATTTACGTCACTGGGCTGCAAGAGAGGGCGCGAAGTGACGGAATGGCTCAATCCCACCGAACGGCGAGCGTGGCGGACTCTGGTCGCGCTGACCACGCGATTACCCGCGGCGATGGATACCCAGCTGCAACGCGAAGCCGGTATGACGCATTTCGAGTATTTTCTGATGGCCCTGCTGTCCGAGGAGCCCGGACATCGGCTGCAACTCAGCGAACTGGCGAATAGGGCAAACGCATCGCTATCACGGTTGTCGCATGTGGTGACGAAGCTGGAACGGCTGGGCTGGGCGCGCCGCGACGCGGTCCGAGGCCGCCGCGGCGCCTATGCCGTGCTCACCGACGAGGGTTTCGAACAGGTGCAGAAGGCCACTCCCGCCTATCTGGAAGGAGTGCGGGGGCTGGTCTTCGACGGAATCGACGATGAGCAGGTCGACCAGCTGCTCACCCTCGGAGAGGCCCTCGTGGCGCAACTCGACGCGGGCCTGTCCCGGGGAATCGGCCGCGCCGACGGACTACCCGACCCCCCGTCCGCCGAAGCCACGGCCGGCGCCGCCGGCTGACCGGTTCAGGTCGCGTCGGCGAGCAGCAGATCCCCGTCCCAGCAGGTGTGGTTGCCGGTGTGGCAGGCCGCGCCCTGCTGGTCGACGATCAGCAGTACGGCATCGCCGTCACAGTCCAGCCGCACCTCGTGCACGTACTGCGTATGCCCCGACGTCTCGCCCTTGACCCAGTACTGCTGCCGCGAACGCGAGTAGTAGGTGGCCTTGCGGGTGGCGAGGGTGCGGGCCAGGGCCTCGTCGTCCATCCACGCCATCATCAGCACATCGCCGGTGCCGCGTTCCTGTGCGATCGCCGCGACCAGGCCCGCCTCGTTGCGCTTGAGCCGGGCGGCGACGGCGGGATCCAAACTCATACCCATCGTTATACCTGTCCTGTCGGTGCCGTTCGCCCTCTGCCGAGGGTGCCGTTCGCCCTCAGCGGACGGTGATGCCCTCGGTTCGCATCGCGTCTTTGACCTGCGGAATCGTCAGGTCACCGAAGTGGAAGACGCTCGCGGCCAATACCGCGTCGGCGCCGGTCCGCACCGCGGGCGCGAAATGGTCGACCTCTCCGGCGCCGCCGCTGGCGATGATCGGCACCGAGACGGCGGCACGCACCGCGCTGATCATCGGCAGGTCGAAACCGCCCTTGGTGCCGTCGGCGTCCATCGAGTTGAGCAGGATCTCGCCGACCCCCAGTTCGGCGCCGCGCACCGCCCACTCGACCGCGTCGATGCCGGTGCCGCGTTTACCGCCGTGGGTGGTCACCTCCCACCCGGACGGGGTCGGCGAGCCGGTGTCGGGCACACGCCGCGCATCCACCGACAGCACGATGCACTGCGAGCCGAAGCGCTGCGACATCTCGCGCAGGATCTCCGGATTCGCGATCGCCGCGGTGTTCACCGACACCTTGTCCGCGCCCGCGCGCAGCAGCCGGTCCACATCCTCGACCGTGCGCACGCCGCCGCCCACGGTGAGCGGAATGAAGATCTGCTCGGCGGTGCGGGTCACCACGTCGATCATGGTGCCCCGATCGCCGCTCGACGCCGTGACGTCGAGGAAGGTGAGCTCGTCGGCGCCCTGGGCATCGTAGGCGGCGGCCAGTTCCACCGGGTCGCCGGCATCGCGCAGATTCTCGAAGTTCACGCCTTTGACCACCCGGCCGGCGTCGACGTCCAGGCACGGGATCACGCGTACCGCCAGAGTCATTGCGTCCCTTCCGAATTCTCGTTGCGCTCGGAGGCGCGGTCGACGGCGCTGTCGATCATGTCCAGGAGTTCTTCGTGCACCCCGGGCGCGGCGGCCAGCACCGACCGCGAGGTGATCGACCATTCTTCGCCGCGCAGATCGGTCACCACACCGCCCGCGGCGCGCACCAGCGCCACTCCGGCGGCGTTGTCCCACGGATGGTGGCCGAAGACGACCGCGCCGCCCAGCACCCCGGAGGCGGTGTAGGCCAGGTCGATGCCGGTGGATCCGTGCATGCGCACCCGGCTCGACAACCGGCTCAGGGCACCCAGCAGGTCGAAGCGGAACCGGCCCGGGATCCGGCCGTGGGCGTCGATGTTGAACGCGCCGAAGCCGATCATCGACTCCGCGAGACGGCCGTGTTCCAAGGGCGGCAACGGTTTTCCGTTGAGCAGCAGCGGGCCACCGGCCGCCGCGGCGTAGCGGCGGTCCAGCAGCGGCAGCCAGGTCAGACCGAGGACGGGCTGTCCGTCGGCCACCAGCGCCAGCAGCATCGCCGACAGCGGATGGCCCGCGGAGTAGTTGAAGGTGCCGTCGATGGGGTCGAGCACCCACGCGGTGCCCGAACTCAGTTCCGGCCCGCCGAACTCCTCGCCGTGCACCGGAATTCCGGTGCGCTCGGCCAACTGCTGCGACAGTGTGCGCTCGAGTTCCAGATCCAGGGCGGTGGCGAAGTCGCCGCGGCCCTTCTGGACCGCGCTCGGCGCCCCCAGCCCTTCGACGAAACGCGGTGCCGCACCGTCCAATATCTCGCTCGCCGTCGCGAGCAGCGCGGCCGGGTCGGAGACGGCGGCGGTCACGTCAGCGAACCGCGTCCAGCGCCTCGGGCAGCGTGAAACGCCCGGCGTACAAGGCTTTTCCGACGATCGCGCCTTCCACTCCGTCGGACACCAGCCCGGAGATGGCCCGCAGATCGTCGAGGGTGGAGACGCCGCCGGAGGCGATCACCGGTGCCTCGGTGGCCGCGCACACCTGCCGCAGAATGTCGAGGTTGGGGCCCTGCAGGGTGCCGTCCTTGCTCACGTCGGTGACCACGTAGCGGGCGCAGCCGTCGCGTTCCAGGCGCTCGAGCACCTCCCACAGGTCGCCGCCGTCGCTCACCCAGCCACGGCCCCGCAACCGGTAGTCACCGTCGATGATCCGCACGTCCAGGCCGACCGCGACCCGGTCGCCGTATTCGGCGATGGCGCGGGCGCACCACTGCGGATCCTCGAGTGCGGCGGTACCCAGGTTGACCCGGGCACATCCGGTGGCCATCGCGGCCTTCAGCGAGTCGTCGTCGCGGATGCCGCCGGACAGCTCGACCTTCACATCCAGCTCACCGACGACCTCGGCGAGCAGTTCGCGGTTGGAGCCGCGTCCGAAGGCCGCGTCCAGGTCGACCAGATGCACCCATTCGGCACCCGCCTCCTGCCAGGCCAGCGCGGCATCGCGGGGGGCGCCGTAGCTGGTTTCGCTGCCGGCCTCCCCCTGAACCAGGCGCACGGCCTCACCATTGGCGACATCGACGGCGGGTAGCAGCACAAGACTCACGTGTGCAGCCTACTGGCTACCGGTTGGCGTCGCGGTGCCGGGATGGCGCATATGGGACGCCGGTCACTGCCTGCGGGGACGAGCATCACACGTTTGAGCTGGACAACGGCGGGCAATCCGAAGTCTGCGTGTGTCACTGTGCGCAGGAGGTCCAGACCGGCGGCTTCCGCGTACGTACCCTGGGTCGGGGGCACGTACTGCCATCGTTGTCGACGAAGAGGACCTTCATCCATGTCGCGGATCACGTTGCGGCCCATCATGTTCGCGTTGTCATGCGGGGCGGCCGGCGCCGCGACGCTCGTGCCACCCACGGCGACGGCAACCCCCGCCGACCCGATTCAATTGGCCGCCTGCGATTTCGGGCGCCAGTTCACCACCTACGACTGGGCCGGTTACGACGACTACGACCGACGGGTCCTGGAGTTGTCCACCGGCGAGTTCCACGACCAGTTCGCCGCGTCGGCGCCCGATCGGCGCGCACACGTGACCTCGGTGCACGTCCGCTCCGAGGCCAACTCGGTGGAATGCCGCACCGATGTGGCCGACCCCGAACATTCGCAGGTCGTGGTGACCGTGGACCGGTCCGAACGCAGCGATGCCACACTCGGCCTGCCCCGGCCCGAACGGTCCCAGCTGCGGGTGTTCCTCGACAACGTCGACGGCCGCTGGCTCGCGGGCCGGGTCGACACGCTGGCGCCGCAGACGTAGTCCTACAGCGAGCCGACCCAGTTGCGCAGCAGCTGCGCACCGGCGTCGCCGGACTTCTCCGGGTGGAACTGGGTGGCGCACAGCGGCCCGTTCTCCACCGCGGCGAGGAACGGCCCGCCGTGTTCGGCCCAGATCAGCTTCGCCGGGGCGATGGTGCCGTTGTCGTCCCATTCCCACTTCTGCGCCGCGTAGGAGTGCACGAAGTAGAAGCGCGTCTCGGGATCCATCCCGGCGAACAGCACGCTGTCGGCGGGAGCCTGCACGGTGTTCCAGCCCATGTGCGGAAGTACCTGCGCCGGAAGCCGTTCCACCGTGCCCGGCCACTGGCCGCAGCCCTCGGACTCGACCCCGAATTCGACTCCACGCTCGAACATGATCTGCATGCCCACGCAGATGCCGAGCACCGGCCGGCCCCCGGCGAGGCGGGTGCCGATGATCCGCTCGCCGCGCACCTGCGTCAGACCTGCCATACACGCGGCGAACGCGCCGACGCCCGGCACGACCAGACCATCGGCGTCGAGCGCGGCCTTCGGATCGGCGGTGACGGTCACCTCCGCGCCGGTGCGAGCCAGCGCGCGCGCCGCGGAATGCAGATTGCCGGAGCCGTAGTCCAGCAGCACAACCGATTTCACAGCGTTCCCTTCGTGGACGGCACACCGGTGACCCGGGGGTCCGGTTCGACGGCGGCGCGCAGAGCCCGTGCGACGGCCTTGAACTCGGCCTCGGTGATGTGGTGCTGGTCGCGGCCGTACAGCACCCGCACGTGCAGTGCGATGCGGGCGTTGAGGGCGATCGACTCGAAGACGTGCCGGTTCAGCACCGTGGAATACGACGCACCGGGACCGGCGCTGGGGATCACGGTGTGCAGCAGCCGCTCCGGCTCGCCGTCGTGCACGCAGTACGGCCGCCCCGACACGTCGACGGCGGCGTGGGCGAGGGTTTCGTCCATCGGGATGTAGCAGTCACCGAAGCGGCGGATGCCCTTCTTGTCCCCCAGCGCCTCGCCGAGCGCCTGTCCGATGACGATGGCGGTGTCCTCGACGGTGTGATGCGCCTCGATCTCGATATCGCCCTTGGCCTGCACGGTCAGATCGAAGCTGCCGTGCTGGCCGAAGGCGGTGAGCATGTGGTCGTAGAACGGGACGCCGGTGGAGATGTCGGTCCGGCCGGTGCCGTCGAGGTTCAATTCGACCACGATGCTGGATTCGCGGGTGGTGCGTTCCACCCGGGCGGTTCGATTCATACTCGCTTCCGTGCTCATCGGGAGATCACCTCGGTGGCCACCAACTTCTCGCTCACCCGCAGGAATTCGTCGTTCTCCGCGGCCAATCCGATGGTGGTGCGCAGATAGCCGGGAATGCCGACGTCGCGAATCAGCACGCCCTCGTCCAGATAACGCTGCCAGGTGCGCGGGGCGTCGGCGAAGTAGCCGAACAACAGGAAGTTCGCGTCCGAGGTGACCACCTCGAAACCCATGTCCCGCAACCCCTCCGCCACTCGTTCCCGCTGCGCGGCGAGTTCGGCGACACTGGCCAGAGTTTCGTCGGCATGGCGCAGTGCGGCGCGAGCGGCGGCCTGGGTGACCACCGACAGGTGGTAGGGCAGCCGCACCAGCAGCATCGCCTCGATCACCGCGGGCGCGGCGACCAGATAGCCGAGCCGCCCGCCGGCGAAGGCGAAGGCCTTGCTCATGGTGCGGCTGACCACCAGCTTCGCCGGATACCGGTCGATGAGCCCGAGTGCGCTGGGTGCGGCGGAGAACTCGCCGTACGCCTCGTCGACCACCACGATGCCCGGCGCCGCCTCGAGCAGACGCTCCAGATCGGCGAGGGCGATGGAATGCCCGGTCGGATTGTTCGGGCTGGTCACGAACACCACATCGGGGCGGCGGTCGGCGATCACCGCGGCCGCGTAGTCGATGTCGAGGGAGAAGTCGCTGTTGCGCTTGGCCTCGATCCATTCGGTGTCGATGCCCTCGGAGATGATCGGGTGCATCGAATACGAGGGCACGAAGCCGAGGGCGCTGCGGCCGGGCCCGCCGAAGGCCTGCAGCAGCTGCTGCAGAATCTCGTTGGATCCGTTGGCCGCCCACACGTTCGCGGTCTGCACGGTGACTCCGGTCTGGCGGGTCAGGTACGCGGCCAGATCGGTGCGCAGCGCCACCGCGTCCCGGTCGGGATAACGGTGCAGGTCGGCGGCGGCGGCCCGAATGGATTCGGCCACGTCGTCGATCAGCGCCCGGCTCGGCGGATGCGGATTCTCATTCGTGTTCAGCTGCACCGGCACCGCCAATTGCGGTGCGCCGTACGGGCTCTTGCCGCGCAGGTTCTCGCGCAGCGGCAGATCGTCGAGGGTCGCCGCGGCGCCCGGGACATCGGCGGTCGCGGTCATGACAGGGCCTCGAAACGCACCTGCACGGCCTGGCCGTGGGCCGGCAGATCCTCGGCGTTGGCCAGGGAAACGACGTGGCCGGCAACGTCTTTCAGCGCGGCTTCGCTGTATTCGACGACGTGGATACCGCGCAGGAAGGTCTGCACGCTCAGCCCCGAGGAGTGGCGGGCGCACCCGGCGGTGGGCAGGACGTGATTCGATCCGGCGCAGTAGTCGCCGAGGCTCACCGGCGACCACGCGCCGACGAACACCGCACCCGCGCTGCGGACCCGCCCGGCGACCGCGGCCGCGTCGGCGGTCTGGATCTCGAGGTGTTCGGCGGCGTAGGCGTTGACCACCCGCAGCCCCTGCTCGATATCGTCGACGAGCACGACACCGGACTGCTTGCCGGACAACGCCTCCGACACCCGCTCCCGGTGCTTGACCACCTCGAGCTGGGTCGTGACCGCGGCGTCGACCGCATCGGCCAGCGCCACACTGTCGGTGACCAGCACACTCGCGGCGAGCACATCGTGTTCGGCCTGCGAGATCAGATCGGCGGCCACATGTGCCGGATCGGCGGTGGCGTCGGCGAGGATCGCGATCTCGGTGGGACCGGCCTCGGCGTCGATGCCGACCAGGCCGCGGCACAGCCGCTTGGCGGCGGTGACGTAGATGTTGCCCGGACCGGTGATCATGTCGACGGGGGTGAGCTGCGCGCCGTCGGTGTCGGTGCCGCCGTAGGACAGCAAGGCGACCGCCTGGGCGCCGCCGACCGCCCACACCTCCTCGACGCCGAGCAGTTTCGCCGCGGCGAGAATCGTCGGATGCGGCAGTCCGCCGAACTGGGCCTGCGGCGGCGAGGCCACCACCAGCGAGTCCACGCCCGCGGCCTGCGCGGGGACGACGTTCATGACGACACTGGACGGGTAGACGGCATTACCGCCGGGCACGTAGAGCCCGACCCGCTCGACCGGCACCCAGCGTTCGGTGACGGTGCCGCCGGGCACGACCTCGGTGGTGGTGTCGGTGCGGCGCTGATCGGCGTGCACCTTGCGGGTGCGTTCGATGGCCACCTCGAGCGCCGCCCGCACGGCGGGCGCCAGCTCGGCGAGGGCCTTGTCGAGTTCGGCGGACGGGACGCGCACGCTCGCCGGGGTGATGCCGTCGAACTTCGCGCTGAACTCCTGCGCGGCCTCGACCCCGCGATCACGGATCGCCTCCACCACCGGCCGCACATGATGCAGCACCGAGTCCACGTCCACTCCCCCGCGCGGCAGCGCCGCGCGCAGTTCGGCAGCGGAGGGCGTACGTCCGCGCAGATCCACGCGGGCGAGCTCGATGCGGCTAGTCATAGCGGTGTGAAATCCTTGTCTGTCCGGCCGGTCTGTGCTGGTCATCACATCGAAGCGAATGCTCCGGACCGCCTACCAGCCTATCGGGTCGGCGCCAGTCGATATCCGCCGCCCGAGCCGGAAGCGGCGTCACGCTCCCGCGTCCGGCCCGGGCCGCGACCACTCATTCCGGCACCAGGCGGGACACCGTCATGGGCGTGGCGAGAATCCGGTCCAGGACCGCGGCGATATGGCGGAAATGCGGAGTCGCGAAATGGGCATCCAGGTCGTCGGGGCGCCGGCGCTCCGCCACGACCATCCGAGCGGGCTCGTTCGGATGGGCGTAGGGCCGATAGTCCCCGGCGGATCTGCCCAGTTGGATGCAGGGATCGGAAGGTGACGGGCTGTGTAAGGATTGCGCGGTCCGCTCGATCACACGGCGCAGCGAAGGGTGCGGGGATGGAACGTGCGACCGTCTACCGCTGGAACATCCGCAACGGCACCGGGGTGCTGACTCGGGCGGATGGCTCACTGGCGTGGTTTCACCTGTCGACTGTGGACAAAGGGGATGTTTTCACGCTGAGTGAGGGCGATTCAGTCGATGTCGAGATCGAGAATGTTCCTCAGGGGGAGTACGAATGTCGAGCGGTATCCGTGCGAAGGCACAAAAAGTAGTCTCGGGTGGCGTTCCCTCCGCGCGCACTTGCGCGCACGCTCTAGCCAAGGGCTTTCAATGCCGCCATCCACGGCAGCGGCCCTGTGTCGGCGTCGTCGGTTACTCGGACGAATCGCACGCCCCAGTCCGCGAGACGGGCGCGTGCCTCGCGTACAGCCGGGAAGTTCATCTGCTCCTTCTTGGCGTGTGGGATCGCCACCACGGGCAGCCCAGCACCGACTGCCTCTACAAGTAGTGCGAGCGGCAACGTGTCGCCGATGCCCGTTGCCCATTTAGCCAAGGAGTTCGAGGTCAAAGGAGCGGCGATGACGGCATCGGCTGGGGGCAGCAGGTCGTCGGTTCCTGGATCTTTGAATTCCGAGCGCACCGGATGGCCGGTCTGCGCCGCCAATGCCTCGCTATCGATAAAGCGGGCACCCTCGGGCGAGGCAACGACGCACACGTCCCAGCCGTCGGCCTGCGCCAACTCCACCAGCTCGCCGATCGTGTCAGCCGGTGATGCACCTGTCACGATCGCGTACAGCACGCGTGTGCGCTCAGTCATGACCCCCATCATGGCAGTCCCGCGCAGAGTCTGTCCCGGCTAATCGACTACGACCCCCACTCGCTGAGCGAGCTTCCCCAGATCGCCGGACGTGAGGTCACGCCCGGCGTTGCGCATCATGTCGCCGACCACCGCATGCACTGTATCCATGTTTCGAACATGCTCTGGTGCAATGCTTTCAGCCCGCAGCAGGGCGTCGAGCGAGGTGGCGTATTCGCGACGCAATGCGGCAGCGCGCCCCACTTCTACGAAGTACTGCGAGGCCCTGCCCGGGGTGGGCAACGTCTGGGGTTTCAGTTTCTGGGCGAGAGTGAGTACCGCTTCCGGCTCGCGCGCTTCCATCGCTACCGTCATCTTCCACAATGCGACATTCGCTGTGTCGAATGTGGGGTTTCCGACGACTGATGAACGATCGATCGCCATGGGGCTGTCCAACCGTGCGGCCCACTCAGCGGCGTGATCCAGATGATCACGTGGATCGCCACCGACGGCCACAGTCGCCAACGCTGCCTGAAGGTGCAGCATCCCCACCGTTTGGACGTCGCTGGCAGTTCTCGCTCGCGAGCCGACAGCCGCGGCAGTACCTTTCGCGCAATCGAGGGCGGCTTTCGTGGAACCGGGTCGAGCCAATAGCACCTGGCTGGACACGAACGCTGCAGCGGCGCAACCCGATCCGCTGTCGATCGCCCGCGCGGCGTCCTCGGCTGCCCGCGCGGCCACCCATGCCAGCGTGAGATGGCCGCTGGCTCGCATCACTACAGACGTATCGAAAGCGACCTGTGTCAGAGCGTCCCAGGCGATGCGCCGCTCGACTGGACCGCTCTCGCGGGTGTGCCGGTACAGATCGGTTATCAATGGCGCGAGCATCACTGCGAGAGTGGAGTATTCGCCAACCATGTTGAGTCGTGTGACTGTTCGGCTGGCCGCGATGAGAGCTGGAATTGGGCGCAAAGGCCCGGCATAGTCGACGTTCCCCGCAGTCCAGAACGCAGTCTCGATGTCGGTGACCAGAGACTTGAAATCGTCGGCGTCAGCCAACAATGTGTCCACGGCCCGCCACCCGCGACCCGCTGAGCCTGCGAAATGGTCACCGGATGTGTCGCAGTTGGGACCGAAATCCGTCAGGGCATCGTTGGTGTGCGCAGCTACGGCTGGAACTTGGCGCGCAGACACCGAGTGCCGGATTCTCCATGCGGCTTCGCCTTCCGCCACGATTTGCTCGAATCGTGCGCGGTCTTCCGGGCTAGCTCGTTGCGCGTAGGTCGTGTCGAGGATCGCCTGTGCCCCAGAGCGAGGTTTGACCGCGCCCAGGCCCGAACGCCAGTTGCTGACCGTTGTCGTCTCGACACCAAGTAGTTCTGCGAACTGCCGGACCGACTTACGCATCGCCTCTTGAAGTGCAGCCGCTTCGAAGCCGGTCCATTCCTGCCCGCGTATCATCGCCGCCCCCTGCTTTTCCGGTGCCTGAACGGGGAAATGCCTACGGTACGCCCACGGTACCCCACGGCTGTACGGTTCCCGCCGATGTCGCTGGCGGGCGACGATTTGAATGAAATCCCGTTTCGGGGAAATCCGGGGCGACGCCGCCGGATCGGGTGTGCCCCTCGTTGTTGGAAGCGTCATCCGGACGGTCGATACGACGAGGAAAAGAGCCGAGGGAGACGAAATGTATGGGGTGATGAATCACGATCGCGTATCGGTGATGACCATCGGTTTCGCGCACACGGTGATGCAGGTTCATCTCGACTGCGCGCTGTGTGTCTGTCCGGTCAAGCAGCAGGCCAAGCAGCGGCTGATCGAGGCGAAGCGGCTTGTGCCGGACAGCAACCGGCCGTGACCGCTGAGGGGTGAGGACTTGCCGCGGTCGTCGGTATTCCACTCGTGGTGATCGTGTTCGCGATGATCTGGCCGGAGCGGGTCGCGCGGCGGGGCGCTCCTGAGAATTCGGTGGCAAGCATTCTGAATCGTGCTGAGCGAGAGAGGAATCGGTGTGAGCGATCGGATGATCGTGTGGGTCGGGCCCGAGGTGGACGTGGATCGAGTGTTACGGACCGATTGCCCCGAGCGTAACCGGAAGGTCCGGGTGCGGGGTACGGCCACCCACCTGCTCGTCGTGGACCATCTGCGGCGAGACGGCCGGACATGTATGGCGTCCAACGCCGAAATTCGCAAGCGCGTCAGAGGATTCGAGACATCGGAGGACGGTCGGTGACGATCGATTTCAGGAAAACCACGCTCGGTGCGCGGCGCGCGGACCGCCAACCGGCCAGCACGCCGACCGCAACTTGCACCGGCCCGGCCGATGATCGCTCGAATCAGCAACTACCGAAGCTCCCAGCCCGGCGCACTCACAACCAGTCGATGGCAGCCACATTGCGGCTCTGGCACACAAGGAATATCGACCTCCTCGAGCGCGTCGCCGCCGGCCTCCGTCACCTCGGCCCTCCGACAGCGTGCAAGAGCTCTGCTCCCATCCACGGGCGTGCGCACGCGACGCATGTGATGGCCGACCACGCCGCCCATAACTGCGCCCGATTCCGCCTCGCAGCTCAGTACATCGAAGCCCACCAGTGACCACCAGCCCGAGCCCGTGCCGTGCGAACGCGGCACGTCGATACGCGGAGGGACAAGCACTTTGACAGCACCCAGCACATCACGACGAACGATTGCTCTCCTGCACAGCGACCATGATCCGAACACATACGAAACACTGACGCGGCAGCACCACCTGGAAATCGTCGACACCGTGCACACCGACGCCCTCGCCGTCCTGGCCGCACTGATCGTCGTCCAATACGCCTTCGAATACGCAGCGGACACGGTCGTGATCCCACACCTCGGCGCTCTCGAGGACAGCTCGCCTTGGTGGGCGATCATCCAGGTCACCGATCTGGTCACGGGCACACGGAAGTATCCCAAGCTGCCGGACCCCATTACAGAAACGGGACGCGAACAGTGATCACACTCGGACTCGTCGTCGCGATCGGTCTGCCACTGACCGTTCTGATTCTGGCCGTCACGCTGCCCGAACGAGAAGACAAACCATAAGTCGCGCCCTGCCGCAAGGTTCGATCACGGCGGTCTCACGCGGAAGGGCTGTACGGCGTGTGGACCGAATTGGTTGGCCTGGCTCCCATAGACCTGCTGGGCAGCCGGAGTCAGCCGGATGCGGCGGCACACCCGCATCCGGCTCCGGCCGCGACCACTCATTCCGGGACCAGCCGGGACACCGTCATAGGCGTGGCCAGGATCAGGTCCAGGACCTCGGCGATATGACGGAAGTGCGGGGTCACGAAATGAGCCTCGAGCGCGTCGGGCCCGTGCCAGCGCTCCACCACCACCATGCGAGCCGGATCGTTGGGGTCGGCGTAGGGCCGGTAGTCCAGGCATCCGGGTTCGGCGAGCGACGGTTCGATCATCGCCTCCAGGGCTGTGCGCAACCGATCCTCCCGGCCGGGGCGGGCGTGCAGTTCGGCGACGACGTGCAGGACCACGGTGTTCTCCTTCGATGGTTCGGACGGATTCACGGGCGGACCGGACCGGTACCGGCCCCGGTGGCGACCAGTGCGGCGGTGATCTCGGCCTGGTCGGCGGCGGTGAGCACGAGTTCACGAGCGCCGGCCCATCCGTCGATCTGTGCCGGTGTCCGGGCGCCGACGATCGCCCCGGTGATGCCGGGCCAGCCCGTGACCCAGGCCAGCGCCACCTCCGCCACCCCGACGCCGCGCCGGGCGGCGATCGGGCGCAGCGCGTCGACGAAGGCGAGGTTGACCGGCAGGTCGGTGGTGAACTCGGCGTAGCCGCGGCGCCAGTCGTCGGCGGCGAGCACGCGGTCGGCGGTGAACGCACCGGTGAGCAGTCCGGACTGCAGCGGCGAATACGCGATCACACCGGTGTCGTGCGCGGCCGCCCAGGCGATCTCCGGTGCCGCGGCGCGGTTGAGCGCCGAGAACGGTGGCTGGATCGCGTCGACGTGTGCGATGGATTCGGCGATACCCAGTTGCCGCACATCGTGATTGGACAGCCCGATGGCACGCACCTTGCCCTCCTTGCGCAGGTCCGCCATCACCTGCCAGTACTCCTCGAGCGGTGTCGCGTCGCTGGTCGGCTCGCCCTCGGCGCCGTAGACGAAGCGGGCACCGGTATCGGGCCAGTGCGCCTGGTACAGGTCGATGTGGTCGGCGCCGAGGCGGCGCAGCGAATTCTCCAGTTCGCGGCGGACGGACTCCGGTCGCATCACCCGCAGCGGCGGCCCGTTCGGATCGTCGCCCTCTTCCCAGATCAGGCCGGCCTTCGTGAAGATGTACGGCCGATCCCGCTCCGGGATGCCGGCCAGGGCGCGGCCGACGAGTTCCTCGGCGTGACCGAGCCCGTAGGCGGCCGCGGTGTCGATCCAGTTGAGTCCGGCGCCGACGGCGTGCCGGATCGCGGCGACCGAATCGGTGTCGTCGGTGCTGCCCCACGAATACTGCCAGCCGGGGCCGGAGATCACCCAGGTGCCCAAACCCAAGGGGGTGATGTCCATTCCGGGGCTGCCGAAGCGGCGGGTGGTGCTCATCGACGTGTCTCCTTCGCTCGCGCCGCCCCGGTGGCGGCGCCGCTTTCCGAGAGTCGTCGGCGGCGGCCCCGGCTACCAGTGCGTGCCGAGCCTGGGCATGCCGTGACCAGGCTCGGCGCCGCCGGACGCGCGATACTGGCCGCATGAGCCTGGATCGACGCGCCGAACTCGGAGAATTCCTGCGCTCGCGCCGCGCCCGTCTGCGCCCGGAGGAGGTGGGTCTGGTCGAGCACGGCACCCGTCGCCGGGTGCCGGGACTGCGCCGCGAGGAACTGGCGCTGCTGGCCGGGGTGAGCGTGGATCACTATGTGCGCCTGGAACAGGGCCGCACCCTGCACTTTTCGGAATCGGTGCTGGATGCGGTGGCGCGGGCGTTACGACTCGACCCGCTCGAACGCGACCACCTGCACCGGCTGGCGCGACCGTGGTCGGGTACCGAACCCGTTGCCGCACAGCGGGTACGGCCCGGGTTGCGCCGACTGCTCGACACCGCCGACGTGCCCGCCTACATCGTCGGCCGCGGGACCGACGTGCTGGCCTGGAACCGCACGGCCGCCGCGCTGATCACCGACTTCGGTGCGTTGCCGCCCGGGCAGCGCAACCTGGCGCGGCTGGTGTTCTTCGACGAGGGAATGCGCGAGCTGTACGAGGACTGGCCCGGCAAGGCCGCCGACGTCGTCGCCTATCTACGGCTGGACGCCGCCCGCAATCCCGGCGACGACCGCATCGCGGCGCTGATCGACGAGCTGCGGCGGCGTGATCCGGATTTCGAGCGGCTGTGGTCGCGCCATGCGCTGAAGGACAAGACTCACGGCCGCTACGTCTACCGGCATCCGGTGGTCGGGCGACTCGACCTGGGCTTCGAAACGCTGCGACTGCCCGACGACCCCGATCAGGCGTTGATCGTCCACACAGTAGAGCCCGATTCGCCGAGCGCGACCGCGCTCCGCCTACTCGCCGACTGGACCGCCGACACCGAAACCACTACGCGATAGCGGCTTTCGCGTCCCAGCTCGCTTCGGCCCGACACTCTTCTCGCCGATGCACGGCCTGCGACGGTAGCCGGGCCCGCACCCAGGCGGCAGGGCTACCGTCGTGAAGTTCCGGTCGCGGTGGCGCGATCACACTCCGTGGCGCCGGCGCAGTGTCTCCATACCCTCACCGGTGAGGTCTTCCAGGGCGGCGGGGCGGCCCACCGCGGCCAGCGCCAGCGCCTCGCCCGGCCCGCGGACTTCCGGGCCGGTGCCGGCGGACCACTCCACGTCGGTGGCGACGAACCGCAGGCCGCGGGTGTATCTGCGCGGGCCGGCGAACGGGTCGGGATGGCGCAGCACCGCGACCAGGCGGTCGGCCGGGATGGTACGGGGGCGGCCGAGGGGACGGCGGATGTCCTGCTGATGCACCAGAATGTCGGCCAGGCCCAGGCTCGGCCACGTGCCGGTGATGCGCTGTCCGGAGTTCTCGAATCGCTCGATGAGCTGCGCCGTGGTGAGGTCCCGAGCCCGGTCGACGAGACCGTTGTTGACGCGGTCGGTGTTCAGCCGATAGCCGAGGGCGAAGCGCGCGTAGCCCAGCAGGGACATCTCGTCGTAGAGCAGGTGCCCCACCACATCACGTACCCGCCACCCCGCACACAGCGAGGGCGCCTCCCATTCGTCTTCGCTCAGATCACGCAGCAGCGTAATCAGTTCGGCCCGTTCGTCGTTCAGCAGCTGCCGAGTGCTCACGGCCCGAGACTACCGGGGGCATAGCGGTCGCGACAGCTACCGCGGACGGATCGACGCCTCCGCCCGTGGGCGGAGGCACCGGGTGCAGCCGGATCAGTGCGTATCGCTGTCGATCAGCAGCTTCCCGCTGCTGCCTACCACCACGCGCAGTTCGATCGACTTGTTCTGGCCACCGTAGGTGATGCTGGCGACCGACATATCCACCGAGCCATCGGAATTGGCGCTGCTGCCGCCCCCGCGTGCGCCCTCGATGGTGTTGTACGCGGTGATCTGGTTCTGCTTCCAGTAGGTCGCGAACGCCTGCTGGCTGCCGTACACCTGCTGGGCCGCGGGAGTGAGCAGATTCCATGCGGTGCCGGTGTTCTGGTCGACGAGGGCGTCGTAGAAGTTCTGGATGACACCGGCCGCCGAACCGACGTCCGTCTTACCGGCGCTCTTGGTCTGGCCCACGGCCGCGACGCTCTGCGTCGAGGTACCCGCCTGCGCGGTGGCGGTCGCCGCCGGCGAATTCGCCTGCGAACCGGGCGATTCCGTCTTCGCGCCGCCGAACATCAGATACAGCGCCGCGGCGACGATCACCAGACCGGCGGCGAAACCACCGGCGAACACCCACGGTTTCGCGTTGCGGGTGGGTGCCGGCGCGACGGCGGGCACCGGATTGGAGCGGGTGGGATGCGCGGCGGCCGCGGCGGGCCGCACCGGCTGCATCTCCGGTTCGGACAGTACCGCCGCGGTGGCCATCATCTCCGCGGTGGAGATATCCGCCTGTGCCGCACGGCGATCCAGGGTGCGCGTGGCCTGGCGGCGCGCGCCCCCGCGGTGGGTGGCCAGCATCCGGGTCGATTCGGCATCGGCGGCCTGATCCGCGAAATCGGCCAGCTGATCGCGCACGTCGGTCATGCTCGGCCGGTCCTCCGGCTCGAAGCTGAGCAGATCCAGCAGCAGATCGGTGAGCGGGCCGGCGTTGCGCGGCTGGCTCAGCTGACCGTTGGCCGCGGCGTACAGCAGCGCCAGGGGATTCGGATTGGTGCCGTAGGGCGGTTCGCCCTCGAGAGCGTGGAAAAGCGTTGCGCCCAGGGCGAAGACGTCGGCGGCCGGGCTGGGTTCAGCGCCGCGGGCGACCTCGGGGGCCAGATAGGCCGCGGTGCCGGAGATCAGGCCGGTGGCGGTGAGGTTGACATCTCCCTTGGCCTTGGAGATACCGAAGTCGGTGATCTTCACGGTGCCGTTGTCGCCGAGCAATACGTTGCCGGGCTTGATGTCTCGGTGCACGATGCCCGCGCGATGGGCGGCCACCAGCGCCGAGGCGACCTGCTCGCCGATGCGCGCCACCTGCGGCAGCGGCAGCGTTCCCTGCGAGGACAGCACCACGGCGAGGCTCTGCGACGGCAGATACTCCATGATCAGGCAGGGATCACCCTCGTGCTCGGTGATGTCGAAGACCACGATCGCGTTGGGGTGCTGGAAGCGTGCCGCGTTGCGGGCCTCCCGAGACGCGCGCTGACGCACGATCTCTTTCTCACCCGGCGGCAGACTGGGCTGGGTGAGGATCTGCTTGATCGCGACCGACCGTTCGAGTCGTTCGTCGACGGCACGCCAGACGACGCCTGTGCCGCCGCTACCAATCCGCTCGACCAGGCGGTAATGCCCTGCGATCACTTGGCCGGTTTCGATGGCACTACTCCGAGTTTCTCCGCGATCCGTGACTTACCGCGCGCGGGGTCATGTCCCGCGCGTGTTCCCGGACGAGTGTAGCGGGCCTGACGGGCCGCTTTGACGCCGGAGCGAGATCTATGCGGAATATGTGTGACCACCATGCGATGCGGTCGAGATCAGTTCGCTATACAGCGAGAGTATATGTGACGAAGTTCACTCCACTGGGCGGCGAGCTACTGCTGATTCCGAAGGAAACGTCCGGCCGCGTCGACCGCCGGCGCCGAGCTTCCGGCATCGCCGACGAACACCGCCAGCGCCAGGTCACCGTCGATGCCGACGAACCAGCCGTGCGCGTGCGTGTCGTCGATGTATTCGGCCGTGCCGGTCTTGCCGAGCATGCCCGGAATGTCGGCGAGGTTGGTGGCCGTGCCGTTCGTAATGGTCTCGCGCATCATGGATTTCACCTGATCCAGCACCGGCGCGGGCACCGGATCCGGGGTCCGGTCCGCCTTTCCGGGGGATCCCGCCACGACGGTGGGCGCCGGCACCGAACCGCGGGCGACGGTCGCGGCGACCAACGCCATGCCGAACGGCGACGCGGTCACCCGGCCCTGACCGATCCCCTCCTCGACCCGCAGCGCGGAAGTGTCTGCGGTGGGCACCTTTCCGGTCACCGTGGTCATGCCGGGGGCGGTGAAATCCACACCGAGACCGAGCTGAGCGGCCGCGCGGGTCAGCCCGTCGGGCGGCAGGTTCACCGCGAGCCGTCCCATCGTGGTGTTGCAGGACCGTGCGAACGCGGTGTGCAGGGGCACGGTGCCGAGATCGAAGTGGTTGTCGTTGGGAATCTGCCGGCCCTCGATGTTCTCGGTTCCGGGGCAGGCGACCATGGTGTCGGCGGTGACCTGCCCGGCCTGCAACGCGGCCGACACCGTGACCGTCTTGAAGGTCGAACCCGGTGGGTACAGCCCGGTGAGGGCGATCGGCCCCTGGGCGTCGGCGGGCGCGTTCTGCCCCACGGCGAGTACGTCACCGGTGGACGGTCGCAGCACCACCATCGCGGCCGGAGTGGGAATCGGCGCGAGCGCGGCCTCGGCACGCCGCAGCATCCCGGTGTCGAGCGTGGTCCTGATATCGGCGACGGGTTTCGGATCCTGTCCGCCCACCGTATGGGCGCCGTCGGTGCCCTGCGCGCGCACCGCCCAGCCGGCCGCGGCGTCGGTGCTGTGCTGCCACAGGTCGCTCACCTCGGACAGGGCCGGGGAGGTCAGTGCCTTGTCGACGGTGAGCAGCCGGGTCTGCGGCGCCAGCGTCACATTCGGCAACGCGGCGAGCCGATCCTGCACGGGGGCGAGATCGCCGGCTCGCAGCGCGATCGCGGTGACGGGTTTGCCCTGGGCCTTGTCCATGTCCTGGCGCAGGCTCGCCGCGGAGATGCTCGGGTCGATCGGACCGAGCACGGCCGCAACGGCATTCGGGTCGGCGCCGGGCGCCAACTGGACCAGGGTGACGACCTGCTGGGTCATCAATTCGGCGCCGTCGCGGTCGAGCACGCGCGCGGCCGGCTGCGGGGCGACGGTGTCGTAGGACAGCGGCCCGGTCTCGAGGCCGGGCGCCACGGTGGCCGGATTCCATCGGACCTTCCAGTCGTCCCCGGATTCGTCGGCCGTCCCGGCGGTGGTGTAGGTCCACTGATTTCCGGCCGCGCCGAAGGTCCACGTGGTGGCCAGGTCGAACGTCGCGTGCTGGTCGGACCGATGTACGGAACGCACGTCGACGCGGACCTTCTTGCCGAGACTGTCGAAGAGGGCGCCGAGGGTGGTCGCCGCCTGTGCCCGATCGCTGGTGACGGCGGCCGCGGCGGCGGGATCGCCGTGGCTCAACGCATCGGCGAAGGTGTGCACACTGCGGTCGAGCCGATCGGCGGAACTGTCTCCGGAACACGCGGCGGCGGCGAGAATCGGGGCGGCGAGCAGGGCGAACAACTTCGATCCGGTGCGCACGCGGCCGACCCTACCGCCGCGAGCCGCCGCGGCGGGGTAATCGGCCGTCGCGCGCGGGCCGCCGGTCAGCGCACAGTCGGTCGTCAGTGTGGCAGCCAGACCCCTGCCGCCAGTTTCGCCGCATCGGCGTCGGCGAGTTCGATATCGAATTCGGCCGCCAGGATCTTCGGCAGATCGGCCGGCGGCAGGTCGCGGCTGTGCGCGGTGCCGTCCGGATATTCGGTGATCCAGGTGGTGTTGTCGACGATGTCGTGCCGGTCCGGCCGGAACCGCTGCACATACGGCCGGGTCACGAACGGTGAACGCGGAAATGTGGAGACGAAGTGATTGCCGACCGCGTAATCGATGCGGTACTGCGGATTCATGGTGAAGCTGTAGCGATCGATCCAGCCGTCGCGGGCGAAGTGGTGCAGCACCCACAGCTGCGAATCGAGTTCGCCGCGTGTGCGTTCCAGCCGGAATCGCCAGTCACCGGCGCGCACCTCCCCGACATCGGGATTCAGTTCGAGCGGGGCGAGCGGCCCGGAACCGAAACCGACATCGCACAGCCACACCCGCTCGTCGTCGGCGGTGGTCACACGCAGCAACGCGTGCGTCGCCGGGCGGATCTCACCGCGCGCGCCCATGCTCACCCGTCCGTGTAATCCGGTCACGCCGAAGCCGATCCGCTCCAGCGCGGCGGCGAACAGGCCCACGTTCTCGTAGCAGTAGCCGCCACGCCGGGATCGGACGAGCTTGTCCTGCAACGACGGAAGGTCCAGCAGCACCGGGCGTTTCAGCACCGGATCGATGTTCTCGAACGGGATGGTGGTGGTGTGCGCGTACTGCAGCGCGCGCAGGGTGTCGAGGGTCGGCGCCGGCTCTCCGGTGAAGCCGATGCGGGCGAGATACGCCGGCAGATCCAGTGCCGCGCCGTCCCAGTTCGAGACCGGGGCCGGATTTTCCGTCATGACTTCTCCTGTCTTGTCACCGTCGTTCGCCCCCCATGATCAACGACCGCGCGTCCCGCATCCTTCCCACCACTGCGACCGGCCGCGTTCACCACGCGGCAATCACCCCGCCGGCATGCCGATCCGGCCCCGTTCGAGTTCGCCGCGCAGCCGCGCGAGCGTGCGCGCCACGGTCGGCAGGGACGCATCGGGCGCGATGGCGCCGAACAGTTCGGTGAGCCGCTCCGCGAAGCTCTCTTCGGCCGCGGTCACGAGCCGGGCACCGTCCTCGGTCAGGGCCAGCACCGACGAGCGGCGATCCGACGGATGCGGCCTGCGCACGACCCATCCCCGCGCCACCAGCCGGTCGACACCCTTGCTGATCGCCCCGATACCGGCCGCGAATTCGGCCGCGAGATCGGCCACCCGAGCCTCCGGATGATCGCGCAGGAAACGCAGGGATTCGAACTGGGACGCGACGATGCCGTGCCGGTCCCGGAGCCGGTCGTTGACGGCGTTGTACATCCGCGTCTCGCACCGGACGAGATCGGCGAACAGCGTCGGCAGATCCACGGCATCCGGGCCGGAACTACATTCCATGGCATATACTGTACAGGAATATACTTCTCAGGAAGGTGTATATGAGCGAGGAACAACGCGCGCAGGTCGACGCGATGCTGCGGCGGCCCCATCCCGCGCAGCCGCGATCCGTGGCCGAGATACGGGCCGACTTCCGGACCCTGATGGCGCAGATGGCCGTCCCGTCCGGAATACGCATGCGGACGATCCCCCTGGGCACTCGGCCCGCGGTGCTCGTCGAACCGCCGGAGCCGGCCGGAGCCGGAACGATCCTGTACTTCCACGGCGGTGGCTTCGTCTTCGGATCCCCCGAGACGGCGATGACGCTGACCGCAAACCTGGTGCGTAAGACGGGTTTCCGGGCGTTATCGGTCGATTACCGGCTCGCGCCGGAACATCCGTTCCCCGCCGCGGTAGCGGACACCCTCGGCGCCTATCGCGCCCTGCTCGACAGTGGCGCGCAACCGTCGGCGATCGCGTTCGCGGGCGACTCCGCGGGCGGTGGTCTGACCATCACGACGGCTCTGGCCGCCCGCGACGCCGGCCTGCCGCTGCCCGCCGCGATCGTGGCCTTCTCCCCCGGACTCGATATGACTCGCACGGGGGCGAGTATGGAAACCAAAGCCGGCATCGACCCGTTGTTCACCCGCGCGAGCCTGGACCACACCGGCGCGATGTATCTCGCCGGGCAGGATCCGGAACAGCCGCTGCTCAGCCCCGCGGTCTCGGCCGATCTCACCGGCTTCCCGCCGATCCTGCTCCAGGTGGGGACCAACGAAATGCTGCTCGACGATTCCACTCGCCTGGCCGCCCGCGCGCGGGAGGCCGGCGTGGACGTCATCCTCGACGTGACCGCCGATGTGCCGCATGTGTTTCAGTCCTTCACCGGCCTTCTCGACGAGGCGGACGAAGCTCTGGACCGGGCGGCGCATTTCCTCGGCCAGCGCATCTGAAATCGGGACCGAGCAGGTGTCTTGCGTCAAGATCCTGGCAGGATCTCGCTGGTCATGAGGTTTATGCCAGCGATGGAGCGACCGTGGTTCGAGGCCCCGGCAATTAGTCCGAGTCAACTTCGACTGCGCGGTCGTGCGATAGACGGCGTTATCGTCGTCTCGACTTGTCATTTCAGCTTGCCGCTGCCCAGGCCCAGCACTCCGCGGGCCACGATCAACTGCTGGATTTGTTGGGTGCCCTCGAAGATGTCGAGAATTTTCGAGTCGCGGCCCCATTTCTCCAGGAGGGTGCGCTGGGAGTAACCGGTGGCCCCAGCCAGCTCGACCGACTTCAGGGTGACGTCGGTGCCCATGCGACCGGCCTTGGCTTTGGACATGGACGCCTCGAGGGAGTTGGGCCTCTTGTTGTCGGCCATCCAGGTAGCGCGCAGGGCCAACAGGTAGGCGGCTTCCCAATCGGCTTCCAGGCGAAGGAATTCCGCGGCGGCCGCGGGCTGGTTGCTCGCGGGGAGGTCGTAGGAAGGATCGATCCCGGCCTCGTTCAGCACGGCACGCAATTCCTCGAGCGCGGCGCGGGCGACACCGATGGCCATCGCGGCGACGAGCGGGCGGGTGTTGTCGAAGGTCTGCATGACCCCGGCAAAACCCTTCTCCACGTTCACTTCCGGGTTGCCGAGGATATTGTCGGCCGGGATCC
Source organism: Nocardia violaceofusca NBRC 14427 (assembly GCF_963869435.1). Taxonomy (NCBI): domain Bacteria; kingdom Bacillati; phylum Actinomycetota; class Actinomycetes; order Mycobacteriales; family Nocardiaceae; genus Nocardia; species Nocardia violaceofusca. Next base: position 2,046 of record NZ_CAWMPM010000021.1, on the reverse strand, counting down.
GGCAGTCCTCCAGCCACAGCTCGGCTGTGTCGGAAGCCTTGACCCCCAGCTTGTTCTCCAAGCGGGCCACGGTCAGTCCGGGTGCGTCCCGCGGCACCACGAACGACTTGATGGCGGCGCGCCCGGCCGATCTGTCGACAGTCGCCCACACCACGATGTGGGTGGCCCGCTGACCGGTGGTGACGAAGATCTTGGTGCCGTTGAGCACCCACTCATCACCGTCGAGGACCGCCGTGGTGGTCACGGCCGCCGAGTCGGAGCCGAAGCCGGGCTCGGTAATGGCCATGGCGGCCCAGACTTTGCCGAAGCGCGCCAGCTGTTCGTCGGTGGCCACGGCCATGATTGCCGCGTTACCCAACCCCTGGTAAGGGATGGTCATCATCAGCGCGGCGTCACCCCAGCACGCTTCGATCGCGCTGACCATCGCAGCCATATTGCCGCCGTTGACGTTCTCGGCCGCCTCGGCACCTCTGTCATCACCGGTCGCGCGGGTGCCGGAAGCGCCCGCGACCACACCGGCCCCGGAGTCGTTCATCCCCGCCATCACCGCGGCCATGACGTCGAGTTCGACCGGGTACTGATGCTCCGCGAGGTCGTATTTGCGGGAGATCGGGCGAAACAGCCCCACCGCGACCTGGTGGGCCAGATTGGCCGTGACCAGGAGTTTCTTGGGAAGTTCGAGATTGAACATCGGGATGCTCCGTCTGCGCGGACTGTGCAGGGGCCTCAGACCGAGCGGACGGGTTCGCTGCGGTAGCGCGAAGCCCGGCCGTCGACCTTCATGAGCCGCCAGAGTCGCTCCGACACCGGATTCATCAGGCCGCAGCCGTGCGCCAAGCCGCGCACATCCGAGAGCATGTCGCGGCGCATCTTCCGCGATACCGGTGAACGCCAGAATGCCTCCCGCATCACCTCACGCGGAATGCCCTGCTGGGCAGCCCATTTCGGTGACGGCTTCGCGATCAGGTCGCAAGCGACGAAGAACATGACCGGGAACAGCAACGAGAGCGCCGTCCGCCGCATGGGGTGCAAGGCCGGGACGTTCCGGAGCAGATACTCGTGGGCGAAGGAGATGTGGCGCGCCTCTTCGGCGACATGGATCTGCATGATGCGCAGCATGAGTGGATGATTCGCGGTGCCCGACCGCAGAATCGTCTTCTGCATGTGGTCGATCGGCTCCTCGCCGCACAAGACCATGGAGAAGAAGAACGCCGGCACGACCCGCACCGTCATCGGTATGAACGTGTGCACCGCCCGCACCAGCCGGTGGACGCCGGGGGTATCCACGCCGATGCGGTTGACCAGCTCCTGGAACATCTGCGTGTGGTGGGTTTCCTCGGTGACCTCGTGGGTGAGGTACCGGAATTCGGGGTCGCCGTTGGGCAATTCGAAGACGTACTCGAGGATGCCGCGCATCAGCATGTTCTCGAACTGCAATCCCACCTTGGCGGTGTTCGCTTGGCGCGCGAGGCCGATCCGGATCCGGTCCGCCAGCGGCTGGGCCTGATACCAGGCCGTGGCGCCCAATGGCTCGCAGACCGGCAGGACCCAGCGGGCATCGTTCGAATCGACAGCGAAATCGGGGTCATCCCAAGCGATGTCGGTGAACGCGTCGAAGTGCCGCTGTACCGAGCCCTCCGAGAGAGTCTTCAGGATTTCCTCGTAGCTGGGCGCTGAAGTCATGACTTCCACTCCTGAGATGCTCGGACGTCACTGTCCGAAATCCAATCGGTGATCTGCTCTGGCGGACGTACTCCGGATGTGCGATGTCGTCACGCATCCACAGTTGGAACGTTAGACACTTTTTGACCATTTGTCTACGTCGTAGGATTTTCCCATGAATGCACTGCCCACCGGCGGCGTCGTCGAGACCAAGGACATCCGCACCCGCATCATCGAAGCCGTGGTGTCCCTGGCGGCCACGACCGGTCTGCGCAAGCTGTCGATGGACGAAGTCGCCCGCAGCGCAGGAGTGGGCCGCGCGACGCTGTACAACTACTTCCCTGGCCGTGACGCGCTGATCTCGGCTGCCGTCGAGTCCGAATT